>NZ_JAVKEA010000125.1:0-16107 GCF_040221695.1 Coleofasciculus sp. E2-BRE-01
TAGTTGAAGGAGTTAACAATAAGCTGAAACTATTAAAACGGTGTGGATTTGGCTTCAGGAACTTTAATAATTTTACAATACGCGCTTTACTTCTGTGGCATTATCCTAACGGTTTAGCACACTAAGTACGGAAGACCCGTAAATAATGACCTAAGTTCAGACTTAAAAAGATAAGTGTAACGATACTAATCGGTTTCCATAATTTCCAGCGTAGGCGGTTTAGTTTCGCCAGGAAAAACCAAACCATTAAAGGAAAGGCATAGATATAGCCTGAACTCTTGGTAAAAACAGCCAGTCCTAAGCTAGCGCCAATACTTATAACTAAGGAAAGCGGAATCTTTTTTTCGGGCAATGCCAACAGAATATAATGGGCAAGACAAACTAACCAAAAAGCGACAGCATAGTCATTTTGAGTGCTGGACGCTTGCAGGATTCCCATCGGAATCGTAGCGCAGAAAATAGCCGCGAAAATTTGCCCCCGTTGATCTGCACCCAGTTGTTTAGCAATTAGGGATACGCCAATAATGCTGGCAACCATACTTAACCATTGCACCAAATTAGCCAAGCGATCGCCCCGACTGAGAATCTGTAGATGCATGATCACAAATTCGGCAAACGGGGGGTGAACTAATTGAGCCGAATAGTAGGTGGGATAATGGGCAACACTGCGATTTTGTATCCAATGAACTACCCGCGCCATGTGATAGGTCATAGAATCCCAATTATTAGGTGGCGCTACCACAGCAATTAAACCAACTGTCGCCATAATACAGACGACACCGCCCAGCAAAATCAGTGAGACTGGGGTGAGTTTGGGGCGTTCAGGGAAATTTATCGATCGCTTTCCTCTCTTAACCAGTCGATAATAGATAAACAAGAGTGCGATATCTGTAATCAGCCACAAGACCAACACTGAGCTAAATGTCAAGACTCTAAATAGACTTAACGTCTCAGTAAATACCGTAATCAAAACTCCCCAGACAATCGCTGCGGATAAGGCAGAACCCCGCCAGTCTTGACCTGGATACTGGAAAATTAGAAATAGAAGCAATAATGAGAGTAAAGGTAAGCCAGCCAGCATATTGATGATTCCGTTCACGAATTAAACTAATAGTCTTAATTTTCTATCTTGTCAACAGTGACTCACCAGGGATATAATTGCTGGGCAACCATAGGATAATTGTCCAGTGAATCTTGCTCAGAATGGAGAATGCTGGATTGCTCTTGCAGGTTACGAGTCTCAATTAGATTATATTGATCATTATTGAATCCTATTAGCAGAACAGGTTGATTTAGGTCAACCTCTTGCAGAATGTTTGTTGAGTCTATAGTGTTGACAAAATTAACGGATTGGGTATCTAGAGTGATCAGGGAAACCACCTACTTCTGCTAGGGTGTAAAGGGGTCTGGCTTTGACCTCTTCATAAATTCGTCCAATATATTCGCCTAATATACCGATACTGATGAGCTGAACTGATCCCAGAAAGAAAATGGCGATCGCGATCGTGGCAAATCCTGTTAAGGGAGAATTCGGTGAAGCTAAACGCCAGTATAGGACTAATACCGACATGAATAGAGCTAACGCCGCCGACAGTAATCCGAGATAGGTGGATAATCGTAACGGTACTTTGGAGAACGAGACTAAACTGTTCACGGCTAACCCCAGGGATTTACGAAAGGTGTATTTAACATCCCCAGCAAAACGGGGATCACGTTCAAACCGAATCGCCGTCTGCTGAAAACCTACCCACGATCGCAAGCCTCGAATGTAGCGGTTTTGTTCGGGCATGGCATTGAGCAAATCGACAACTTGCCGATCCATTAAACAGAAATCACCCGTATCTGTGGGAATATCCACCTCGGCTAGAGACTTGAGTAAACGATAAAATACATAAGCGGTGAAGCGCTTAAACACACTTTCCTTTCGGCGTTTAAGGCGTTGTGCATAAACCACTTGATAACCTTGTCGCCATTTTTCCACCATATCGGGGATCAACTCCGGTGGATCTTGCAAATCCGCATCTAGGACGACAATAACCTGACCTCGGGCAAAATTCAGACCTGCCGTTACCGCCATCTGATGCCCAAAGTTACGTGCCAAACTAAGATAACAGACTCGTTTGTCTTGCTGGTGCAGTTCTCGGATAATCTGTAACGAGCGATCGCGACTGCCATCATTAATTAAAATGAATTCTACAAGACCATCCATGCGATCGGCGACAGCGCTGATCCGACGATACATTTCCTGGAGGGTTTCTTCTTCGTTATAGATGGGAATAATCCAAGAATACTTTGGCAGCATCGTCTATTGTCTATGAATTGACATCTCCACTCCTTAAAAGAGAGTGGATTCTGATAGGAACAGGCAAACCCTGACATAAGACGTAGAATTCTTGAAAAGCAAGTATAACAAATGACGTAGCTTGCTTCTCAAGGGAGCGAGTATGACGAATGACGAATGACGATCCTACTTACCCAGTTGTTGAGAGCGCTGATAAGCGGCTTGTACAGCTTCTATCAGCGCCGAACGGAAACCAGAACGCTCCAATTGAGCAATTCCAGCAATTGTAGTGCCACCTGGACTTGTCACTTGATCTTTAAGTTGAGCGGGATGGATTTGTTTATCCTGTAACAGTTGTGCCGTTCCCCATACCGTGGAAAGTGCTAATTTAGACGCGATCGCTCTGGGTAATCCGGCAGCTACACCCCCGTCGGCTAAGGCTTCAATCATCACTGCCACGTAAGCCGGTCCCGATCCCGATAACCCAGTAACAGCATCCATTAAGGATTCCGACACCTCCACCACTTCACCCACTGCACCCAAAAGGGTTTTTGCTTGTTCTAAATGGTTAGCCGTGACGCTTTTTCCGGGTGCGATCGCGGTTATTCCTGCTCCTACTGTGGCTGGGGTATTGGGCATCGCCCGAATGACTGGCTGATGCTCAAATACGGCTTCGAGTTTCCCTAAAGATACACCCGCTAAAATCGAAATCACCAGAGGCAGGGTTTCGGAAGCTGAGGGATTCTGGTCATCCTGTGACAAGTCACTCGCTACCGCCTTAAACACTTGAGGTTTAATTGCCAAAAGTAAAACCTCGCCAGCTTCCGCCGCCACCCCGTTATCCGAGGTGACATTAACCCCATAGCGTTGGCTTAAATCCTCTCGTCGCTGGGCTTGGGGATCACTGACCAGCACCTGATCAGGGCGATAAACTTGCTGTGCGATCAGGCGGGATAAGATCGCTTCTCCCATTACCCCGCCGCCGATTATGCCAAGTTTGATAGACACCCACCCTTCCTTTAGTGAACGGACATTCGATGTTCGACAATCTCAATTGAATTACTGAGCCATACGTTCCGGCTCAGACGTCCAACTGGGAGGAGGCGCTGAACGTGATCCACGAGTTTGTTCAGCAACGTCGTGAATGACACCCGATTGAGTACTTACCTGTACACAGCTTGGTGTAAACAAGAAAATACTTTCACCAATGCGCTCTTGATGACCATCGATCGCATAAGTTCCGCCAGCCACAAAATCCACGGCTCGTTGAGCTTGATCAGGGTCCATCATGGTTAGATTTAAAACCACAGACTTGCGTTCTCGCAGGGCTTGAATCACCTGGGGCATTTCTTCAAACGAACGCGGCTCAATCACGGCGACTTCCGAAATCCCGTTTACCGCTCCCGGCATACCAATCACATTATTCATGTTTACCGCTCCCATTCCTGAATCCGATCCTACAACAGGACGTTCCCGAACCCGACGTCGAGGAGGACGTTCTTCCTCCGCAGGCGCTGGCATAGGTGGTTCTTGCTGATAGAGATTTTGATACGTCTCACCATCCACGTCCTCGTATTCATACTCATATTCGGGATCATTAGGACCGACCACAAAATCTCGCAGCTTGTTAAAAATATTGTTCATTGGATCTACTCTCCATCACAACTTTAGGGTTTGTCGGGAAACGCTAGAATCGACCCTCGTTGAGGTATCAGTCTTTAACTCTTGCGGGTTGAGACCGAAACCCCAAGCAAACGGCTAGCTTACCCCGCGATCGCCTAACATTTCCTACCACCGGAGCTTGTCAAAAGTAAGCCCTTAGTATACACCCGCTTCTAATCAAACGGGTAGTTCTATGCCCATAACGGTGAAAACACTCAGGGATTACTTACAAGACAATACATATCATAAGAGTTATTTTGGCACTATACAGCAGTTGTTTACTCATAATGCTAAATAATCGCTCCATTCCTCGCCGACTTAATCCCCGCGTTCACCAAAAATAATTCGCCCGAGTCGTACCATCGTTGCACCCGCTTGGATGGCGAGGGCGTAATCCTCTGACATTCCCATAGAAAGCTGATGCATTCGCAAATTCGACCAATTTTGCTGTCCAATTTCATTCGCCAGATCCCGAGTCCGCTCAAAGACACCCAGAGTTTCCTGGCGGGACAATCCCAACGGGGGAATCGTCATTAATCCTTGAATTTGCAACGCCTTACACTGATCCAGTTCAGGTAAAGCCTCTAGCAATTCCGGTATCGTCCAACCGTATTTATGGGGATCAGGCATAATTTTGACTTGGAGACAGATTTGGGGAGTGACAGCCAACTCACAAGCTAATTGATTCAGTCGCTGGGCTAACTTGAGGCTGTCACAGGAATGAATCCACTGAAATTGAGTTAAAGCTTTTTTTGCCTTATTGCTCTGAAGATGTCCGATCAAATGCCAGGTAATGTCAGGCAAATCTTGCAGTTCATCCTGTTTAGCCGCCGCCTCTTGAACTTGGCTCTCGCCAAAATCTCGCACGCCAGCTTGATAGGCTTCGCGTATCGCCTCTACCGATACTCGTTTAGTCACAGCAATTAACCGCACGACGGGCGGTAGCTGTTGGCGAATCTGAGCAATACGTTCTGTAATTGAGCCTGTCATGATGTGAGATGAGCAATAAGGGAGTCACGAGAGAGAGTGAATCATCCAAAAATCAACCGCTACTGCTCATTGGAATGTTTGCTTATGAATTTTCTGAAGCTGCTCAAAATCTTTGGATGCACCCATACGACGGAGAATGCGGAGACGATTTTCCACCAAATGACGAGCATCTGAACGACTAATCGGTTCAAACGCCAAACCATTCGAGCCTGTCGTCACCAAAAAAAATAGACGCTGGGCGTAAAGGGTAGTGAACAGTTCCTGGTTGTCTTCAACCATGCAAACGCGAAAAAGTAAACCAAAGGTTGGATGATTTAGATAGGTTTCCATTAAAACCCTGCGATAGACCTGTTAGACAACAGATTGGACATAAGAGAATAAGTATGGGAAGAGATGCCGCATAGGTTAGTCATTGTTAAACACAATTATCAATAGGTCAGCAAGAGATCAGCTAAATTAGTTTACAGCGTTATTATTGATTGCCCCAAACTTACCACAGCCCTTCAGAGTGCTACTATCCTCAAAAGGTTATATCATGCTTAGCATCCCTTAAAACATCCTCTGGTCATTGTAATTTCGCGTGAAACCCCTCCCTCAGCCGATCCTTTGCCAGCTCAGGAGGGAGAGGAGGGATAGCGTGCCTCTGGCAATTAAGGAAGCTGGGGGAGTAGAGACGTGCCACGGCGCTATGGCGAGCTGGGGGGAATGGTTCAATTAGAGCTTATCGCAGCAATATTGGAATCTCCCTGCACCTGTGCGCTAAAAAGAAAATATTCTCCATCTACCCGCAAAGTCGCCATGTCTATAGCCTCTCCCCAAAAACTACAAACCCATGATAGCTTCGCCATAACCTTTGCTCCCCTATCCCTCGCCGATGTCTATACCCTCGCCGATGATCCTGCCAATGGTGCTGTCGTCGTCATGAGTGGCACCGTCCGCAACCAAACCGAAGGCAAACCTGTTGTATCACTGGAATATCAAGCCTATGAACCCATGGCATTGCGCGTATTTGCCACCATTGCCCAAGACATTCGACAGACGTGGGCTGACGTCAATCGCGTCGTCATTCACCATCGCATCGGACGCTTACAAATTGGTGAAATTAGCGTCTTAGTTGCCATTGGCTGTCCCCATCGTTCAGAAGCCTTTGCTGCCTGTAAATATGCCATTGATACCTTAAAACATAACGCTCCCATTTGGAAAAAAGAACACTATCGAGATGGTGCCAGTACCTGGGTGAGTATTGGCGCGTGTGAACATAAGAATCAGTAGATTGCAGGACTTAAGCATTGACAAAAAATATAGCTTGTGATTCAAACCAAACAGCAAAGGCTTATGGTGATTTGTCTGTTGGCTTCACTCTTGCCACATTATTGCGGCTGTGGCGCACATCGAAGCCGCCCTAGTCGAAACGCCAGTCGAAATAGTACGTTCAAGAGCATCGTCAGGAAAGCGCGATCGCACTAAACGCTGACACCGACAACATTCTTAATAAACTGAATAAGTCGTTCATCGCCATTCTTGCAGTGTCTGTGTAGCATTCGGAATACAGCCGCTTTCAAGAACGCTCGATCTTTGAATCCATTATTTTCTTGATATGATGTATATTTTTTAATAGCATCAATTAATTCTTCAGTAGAAGTAGGCACAGAGTCCCAAGACTTACAATAGTTTCCAAATTCTCTCAGATAAGAAGTAAAGCCTTCATTCAATACATCTCGTTCATATCGTTCTCGAATGTGGAACACATCATCTCAAGTCGTCACTTCTTCAGAATTAGAGCCAAAATCAATGTTCCATTTTGGTAGTTGCTCTCCAGTTTTTCCGAGTTCCCCAGCAAAAGGCTGACTGTTATCAAGGGACACAGTAAGCGTTCCGTGGTTATAAGGATCAAATGACTTACGACGAGTACCATCATCTTTTCTAAGAATATCCTGAGCCAGCTTATAGCGTGAATTGCATTTGTTTCCCATTGGCACAAGGTTGCGTAAGTTTGCCGCCGCAAAAGCATATTTTTCTTTTGATAGATAATGATCTAATGCTTCACGGCGTGCCCCTGGTGCATCGAAGGACTCATATCCACAAAAGGGGCAGATATGATAAGCAGCCGCATCATAGATTGCTTTGTAGTGCTGATCGCGAATTTCTAAATCTTGAAGAATATTAAAGGCGTAATTAAACAGATCAGTTACTGGTTTTTGAATGATTTGAGGTAAATCTTGAATTGCATCACAGTCATGTTGGCAAGACAAAAGAAGGGCTATCTTATTTTGATCATTGAATGCTTGTAAGATTTGCCCTCGTTCGGAAGCACTAATAGTTTTCAACAGTTCCTGATAGTTCTTCAATTTATCCCCCAAGCTTAGTCTTCTTGGATTAGGCTTATTCGATATCTTTAAACGACGTTTCAACCGACTTCGATAGGGTTCTGAAATCAATTCAGCCCAGTTTGTTGATGTATTTCCAGTTTCTAAATTTCTATGGATGGCTTGCAGTATTTGACCAAGACACTCGTGGAGCCAGTTCTCTGCTGTCACTGTAATTGGATAACCAAAAAGCATTCTAAACTCCGTCCCTATTTCTTACCTGCCGCAAGTGATCGACAAGAAATGCTTTCTCTACAGAGTCTCCCAACTCCTGAATTCCTGTTTTAATTTCTTCGGGATTATCACTCCTCATGAGTTTTTCAATTTTGTCACGCGAACGTTGAGAGATAGGTGGACGAATTCGGAAGCATTCTTCGATAATCGTATCAAATGTAGAGCCAAATGTTTCAACATCGGGATTGTTAATTTGGATCTGATCGTCTTCATTTTTACTAAATATAAAAACTTTCTCTCTTTGCATATCTGAAGGAATAAAGGGGGCGTGTGTTGTCAGCAAACAGTCTTGCCTAGCTGCTCTAGAGGGTTTTCTGCGCTCTCCATCCTTTGTGGGCAAATCAAATATGCGAGAAATGAATTTTACCCGCCATTGTGGGTTGAAATGGGATTCAGGTTCATCAAGTAGAAAAAGTATATTAGGAGACGACAACATGCAAAACATACCGAGAAGCTGACAAAGTTGGTGTTCACCATCAGAAAGCGATACATAATCTACCTCTTCCTCATTTATTTCTTCGCCAGTCTTTTGCTTACGAAAGATCACTCGTTCAAATCGAAAAACTTTATCTTCATCTTGAGGTTCAGGAAGGCGCGAAGCAAATCGTCTTGTTCTTGTATCTCTCCGAAATCGATCGCGTGTCTTCTTTGACAACACTAAGTCATTTAACATGGCAAGTTTGTGAAATGACGAATAAAGATTAAGGGCATTACCCCAAAAGGAACGAAATGCTTCTCTCGTATGCTCATTGATCCAGTAATCGAATATATAGCTTTCTGTTTTATCGTCGTAGGTATAGCAGGTAGCACATCGTTGAAGCTGATCAATATAAGTCTCAAGTTCATCAGTTAATTGTATGCCCTTACGTTTAGTTCTTTTCTTGCTTTTTTTCTGATGTGCCAGTTGAATGATACAACGAAATGAATGTAGATCTTGCAGTTGTGCTTCTTTTAGAAGTGCCTCCCGTTGAAAATCTTCACCGAGTAGAAGGTTGGCGACGAGAACTTCAAGATGCGTTTCATAGTCGATCAGCATCAAGCGCGTATCAGGAACAGATTGACTTCGGGTTGCTACATTCAAGGCTCTGCGCCCTACTTCATCTGCATATCCACTGCGGCTTACTAGGAAGGGTAGACTGAGTGTTTCGTTATTACCTGATGTATAACCAACAACCTTTTGAGGCAGTAAGGCATGAGTTTCAGGAGCTTTCGGATCGCAATCTATCCAATCATATTCCTCCCTTCTCTGGATTATCAGGGGTGGACGTTTCCTGTCAACAGCTTCCCGTGATATGCGGACGCGAATAGGCAGCTGGTTCTCTTCTGGGTAAATAAAATACTCAATTTCAAATTGAAGTTCGGGATTACCTTCAATACGCTCTTCCTCACTAATACAAGTATGAAAGACTGACTGAAATATCTCGGCGATTACCTGCAAAAACTGAGATTTTCCTGAGCCATTTGGTCCAATAAGACACAAGGGGTCAAATGAAGAATAGTCATTCAATGGGCTTCGCAATCCGACATTTACATCATCCAGCAATCCACCACACGTCTCAGCCGCAATGATATAGACTCGCAAAAGCTTCATTGGTACCTCCTCATAAAACGCATTGCCTTCGTTTCTGAATCAAAGATCTGGATAATGCTTGGTTCAGATTCATCAAGCAATGCAAATAATATATCTTTAATTGAATCATAATCTCCACTCATTTTTTCATTTATAGCACTATACAATTCATCAAATGAAAATATGTTGTTAGGGAGTTGATGAATGAGCTTTTTTAGCGATTGACTAGATATCTTGGTCATATTGGATTTACGGCGATTGACAACTCTCTTTGGTTTATTCGGTTGTGCTGCACGTTCGGCGCGAATGCGCTCAAGTAGCACTGAAACGGGTTCGTCATTAGGAGCTTGTGGCACTAACTCACCACGAAATGCTTTAGACAACAAAGTAGGTGTTAGCTGCTCGACTCGTGTAAGGGCATTTTGATAGCGAGCTTCAATGCGATCGGCATAGGTTAAAAGAGTGCTAGCACGACGAACAATTTCCTGTTGCTCATCGAGGGGAGGGAGAGGAAATTCAATATTTGAAAATCGTCCCGCGCTGAGGTGAGCAATGTTGGTTGTGATTTTACCCTCTCTGCTGAATCGACCACAGTGCATATAATGCCGAAATACGAGTAAAGCAAAATCCCGATTAACTGTATCAAAGGCACGAAAACGAATAAGTGTGTTGGTGAAGCAAGCTCCCGGAAGCTCATCGCGATACATAGCTGGTCGTCCTAAAAACTCAGGACTTTGCCCTTCATTGAGGAGAATATCGCCATACACAAGTTGATATTTCTCGAAATCTTCAGGAGGAAAATCCATTTCCATTACATCTGAGAGATCGATTCTATCTTCAAATATATTTTGAACTCTAAGATAGGGTCGCATGTGCTGACCAGAGTGATATTTGGGGGCTCGTTGTCTGCCTAACTGAATCTTGCCAACTTCCCGCATCAACTTCCACTCCCAACTAGAGGGAAGATCATTGCTATTCGGCTCTAATTCTTCAATAGAAGCAGAAATTTCGCGCCAATCCTGGGTAAGTTTCCCTGATATTGCTGCTGCAAGCACGGCTTGTCGGAAGCCTTCGAGAATGCGGGGAATTTGCTCTAGGCGATCGCGACAAGCATCCACCCGTGCCAGCAATGAATCGAGCTGATCAGCAATCCCTTTTTGTTCACTAAGTGGCGCAACAGAAATTTCTAGATTCTGAATGATTTTGCTGCCAATCCCGGCAAATGTTGTCCCCGTCCCCTGTTGCGATAGCCACGGTTCAATATGACGGAAGTAATGCAGTAGGTACTTCTGATGAAATGGAGGAATTGCTTGAATAGCCGCTAATCCACGACCTATACAACATTTCTCTGCTGCAAGATTGGTCGGTCCGACTGGCGCACGCACTGAAAGCAAAATGTCACCTTCTTCCGCTACTCTTTCCGGTTCAGTACACCACTTCCGAACTGTAGGAAATAACTTTCCAAAGTCAGCCTTCCCTTGAAAAAAGGGCAATCCTTCGCCTTTGTCGTTGTAGCTCCGTGAGTTGGGCGATTGCCCCATCTGTATTAGGGCAATTTCAGACAGAAGAGTATAAATCCAGCCATCTGGGATATTACTCACGCCCCAACCTCCCAATCTTCAACCTGCAACCCATCCACACGCCCAAACTCTCTTATATGATGTTTCACTAGCGTTAGATTATTTGCCATTTTTTGAATAGGAACCGACTTAAGCCTCTGCTTTACGTTCAAATTTCTGCCTTTTAGAATAATGCAGACGTTTGTATCAAGAATATATTTCATTCCAGGGGTTCGCGTTCAGATTGTTCATTTTGAGGATGTCTAATAAATGAGTCATCTTGAATACATCCGTAAAACCGTGAAACAGAGGCAGCTTCAAACCCTTTTGGCAGCGTCGTTTGATAGACAATGACAACCTCGATATCCGTATCTTTCATCTCAGGTAAATGAACCTTCAAAAGACCATCACTACCGATATGGGATTTTAGTGTGATGCTCTGCATCGTTCTCACTCTGTACCTACAAACTGATTTCTTCTCCCAATTCTTGCACAATGCCCTGTAACTCGGCTATTGCCGCTTCCAGTTCACTGATTGCTTCCTGGGCAAGGATTGCAGGTTCAGGTAACTCGCCGTTCTCCTCTTCCCGTTCATCCTTCAGCCAAGAGATGTCTAAATTTTCGTCACGTTCAGCAATCCAGTCACGGGAAAATCGTCTAAAGCGTCCTTCTTCTCCAGTGTCAGTACGCTGTGCCAAACTAGCAGAACCACCCAAAGGATCATCACCAAAGAAGGCTTCAAACTCAGCAAAATGTTCACGCCTCAGCGATGTCCGCCGACCAAACTGGGGAGTGTTAGTCCGCAGGTCATACACCCACACTTCCTTCGTATTACCTGTTTGCTTCTTACCACGGGTAAAAAACAACACGTTTGTCTTAACACCCTGAGCATAGAAAATACCAGAGGGTAAACGCAAAATTGTATGAAGATTGCATTTGTCCATCAAAGCAGACCGGATTTGACGTCCCACGTTGCTTTCAAACAGCACATTGTCAGGAAACACGGCAGCAGCACGACCTCCGGGCTTCAGCCCTAGATAAATGTGTTGCAAAAAGCAAAACGGTTTATTGCTGGTGGGAAACTCAAAATCTGAACGGTTGGGCAAGCCTCCACCTTTTTTGCTGCCAAATGGCGGATTAGTGAGAATCAGCGTCGCTGGCGGTAAGGCTTGTCCATCTGGTGAAAGCGTATCACCATAATGTATGCCTGCACCTTGCGGATCAGAATCTAGCCCATGGAGCATCAAATTCATTAATGCTAAACGATGGGTGTCTTGGACATGTTCCATGCCATAAAAGGTATTGCCGTGATATTTGTTGTTTTGTTTGTTAGTCCAACTATTCGGATTACTATGTTCTCGGATATAGCGATTGGCAGCAATTAAAAATCCACCTGTACCCGCCGCAGGGTCTTGAATGATGTCATCCAGGGTAGGACGCATCACACGTACCATACTGTCAATTAGCGGACGGGGCGTAAAATACTGCCCAGCCCCAGCCTTCTTTTCATTGGCGTTTTTCTCTAACAACCCTTCATAGACATCGCCCAGTCCCTCTCGCTTGGCACTGTACCAGTCAAGCTTGTCAATCTCAGTGACTAGCGTGGAAAGGGTTGTGTCTTTTTTAATAGAAGAATGGGCATCGGTAAAAATTTCTTTAACCAACGTAGAGCCGTGACTGCCTAAATAGCTCAACAGCCCCTTATAGAATTCCAAGGGCTTCTCTGTTTGTCCCTCTAGATCATCCCAGCGATAACCCTCTGGAAGTTGACGCTCGGTGCCAGTTTCCTTCGCCATCTTCAGAAACAGCAGGTACGTCAGTTCGATCACGTACTGATGGTAAGTTACTCCGTCGTCTTTGAGGATATTGCAGAGATTCCAGAGTTTGGCAACAATGTCATGGGTAGCAGTACTCATAAGTAAAAATTATACACCTTACACGTCATCGTGCAAAAGCCCATCATCGCAGATCGGGCGAAAAATTAGCGCCAAATATCGGATAAAATCAACAATCAAGAATTAAACGTTGTCCTATGACCCATGCCTGTTGTGGACCCGGTTACGCTTCCCCTGAAGCGGCAATGAAAGCAGACCGGGAAACGATTCTCTATACCATCGCTCTCTATACGGGTACGGGAATTTATCTAATTTATCTAATTGTGGGTTTTGGGGGAGCAATAAGACCCACGCCATAATTTTTAATTGGGCGTTGGGATACACTGGACTCCCCCAACCTCAATGTGGTAAATTGACATTGACTTCGATACATCTGCTCACAAAGCTAGTTGAAATTGCTGCACCGTGAGTTGATTCTCGAATTCGATAACAACAACCAACGCAAATCAAACTAACTAGTACCGCTGGGCTAGCGGGAATGGAAACTGCCTGTGCAGACGGTCTACCGGGGACTGAAATGTACTCTTCTCAGTCTAGGTAAGTGTCGAAATCCCCTGAGCTTCGACAGGCTCAGCTACCGCGTAGCCGAAGGGGAAAAAGCAGGAAATCCAAGTTGTGAAGCTTGGAAGCCCACATTAGAATCTTTGATTTGGTGTGGGAGGATGTCACATCAAAGTCGCGCCCACACTTATTAAACAGGTATTAGGATCAGAATATTCAACGTAATCCCGATAGAGTTACGGTAATATAGCTGATCCGTTCGGACTTATAGCATCCATGGTTGTATCTCAGAATCCCTCTGTACAGAAAACGTCTAAACTTGAAGGCATAAAAGAACGCAGTAACTGCTTACGCGAACCCGTAGCCAGTGAGTTGCTGGAAGACACCACCCATTTCAGTGGTGATGCCGTACAAATTCTTAAATTTCATGGTTCCTACCAGCAAGATGACCGCGATAATCGGGTTAAAGGGCAAGAAAAAGACTATCAGTTCATGCTGCGAACCCGTTCTCCTGGCGGGTTTATTCCCCCTCAACTCTATCTAACGCTGGATCAACTCTCTGATGAGTACGGGAACCATACCATGCGAGTCACCACTCGCCAAGGGTTTCAGCTTCACGGTATTCTCAAAAAGAACTTAAAGGCAACCATTGCCGCGATTGTCCGCAATATGGGTTCAACCCTCGGCGCTTGCGGGGACTTAAACCGCAATGTTATGGCACCTCCCGCCCCGTTCAAGACTCGTCCTGATTACCAATATGCCTGGGAGTATGCCGATAAAATTGCCGATTTATTAACCCCTCAGACGGGCGCTTATTATGAAATTTGGCTGGATGGGGAAAAAGCAATTAGCGCCGAAGAAGCCCCAGAGGTGAAAGCGGCGCGTCAGCGTAATGGCAACGGTACGATATTCGCGGATAAAGAAGAACCGATTTACGGGGAACATTATATGCCCCGTAAGTTTAAGTGTAGTGTTACCGTTCCCGGCGATAACTCCGTTGATCTCTACACCCAAGACGTCAGCTTGGTGGTGATGATGAATCAGCAGGGAGAATTGGAAGGATTTAATGTTCTCGCAGGTGGTGGTTTAGGGCGCACCCATAATAAGGAAGAAACCTTTGCCCGTATGGCTGATCCGATTGGTTATGTGGCAAAAGATGATATCTTCGACTTGATCAAAGCGATTGTGGCAACTCAGCGAGACTATGGCGATCGCGTGAATCGTCGTCATGCCCGAATGAAGTACCTGATCAATGATTGGGGCGTTGATAAGTTTCGCGCTAAGGTTGAAGACTACTTCGGTAAGCCTATCGCCCCCTACAAACCCCTCCCTGCCTTTAAATACAAAGACTATCTGGGATGGAATGAGCAAGGAGACGGTAAGTTATTTTTAGGCATTTCCATTGAGAATGGGCGAGTTAAAGATGAGGGGAACTTCCAGCTAAAGACAGCTTTACGGGAAATTGTCAAGCAATTTGACCTGCCCATGCGGATGACACCCAACCACAATGCCATTCTTTATGAGATTGAACCTTCTCAACAGCAAGCCATTGAACAGATTCTAAACCAACATGGGGTGCAAATCACCCCAGAGGGAATCGAACCCTTAGTCCGCTATTCCATGGCTTGTCCCGCCCTTCCCACCTGTGGCTTAGCGATTACTGAATCAGAACGGGCAATTCCAGGGATTACGGTGCGGATTCGGACATTGTTGGACAAACTAGGATTAAAGGATGACCATTTTGTCATTCGGATGACGGGATGTCCCAATGGATGTGCCAGACCTTACATGGCAGAATTAGGATTCGTCGGGAGTGCGCCTGGAAAATATCAAGTGTGGTTAGGCGGTTCACCGGATCAGACGAGGTTAGCACAAGCCTATATCGAAAAACTGCCGATTGAAGAACTCGAATCCTTCCTCGAACCCATGTTCATACAATTCAAGCAACAGCGCGAACTCGGGGAAAGTTTCGGTGATTTTTGCGATCGCGTAGGTTTTGATGCGATTCGGGAGTATTCTGCCAATTACGAATTCCCAAAACCCACCAAGAAAACCCGACATCGGATTTCCCTCAATGATGACCTTTACAGCCGTCTCAAAGATGCCGCCGCCAGTCAAGGGAAGCCGATTAGCCATCTCGCCGCCGACGCGATCGAGGCGTTTCTCCATCAGTCATCTTAAATCGGGCTTAACTGATTAAGATTGATTGGGTAGGGGCACGATAGTATCGTGCCCTTTATCAAATACCGTCTGTTCCCTGTGACACACCGAGCGCAGCCGAGGTGTTCCCTAATCTGAACCGTTAACTTTAATTGTGTCCACCCACTTAGCGACTCAAAAGGGAGAAACCGATGAGATTTATCAGCCCTAAAGTCGATTACGCCTTTAAAAAAATATTCGGTTCTGAACAGAGTAAGGAAATATTAATCAGCTTTCTCAATGCGATCATTTATGCCGGGGAGCCAGTCATTAAATCGTTAACCATCGTCAATCCTTACAATCCGGGTCAGGTACTCAGTTTAAAAGACACGTATTTAGATGTGAAAGCCCTTTTAGCCGATGGCTCGATTGTCGTCATCGAAATGCAAATTGCATCCATGGCGGCGTTTAATAAACGAGTAGCTTATAACCTGGCAAAAGCCTATAGCAACCAGTTGGTCAAAGGAGAAGACTACCCGCTACTAAATTCTGCGATCGCGGTGACAATTACCGACTTTATCCTGTTTAAAGAAACCGAAGCCGTGATCAACAAATTTCGGTTTAAAGAAGAAACTAAAAACTTTGAATGTATTGGTGGCGAATTACGACTAATTTTTGTAGAATTGCCAAAATTTAAGAAAAGCTTATCCGAGTTAAATAATTTAACAGACAAGTGGATTTACTTCTTGAAAGAAGCAGCTATTTTGGAAGATAAGCTGTTCGGCATTTAAATAGGGTATAATTAAAATAGGAAATCCGAAAAACGAAAAAAATATGCCAGCCAAAAATTATTTGAAACCCGCTCAAAAAGAAAAATTACAAGTTGCTCTAAAAACCGAGAAAAATGCAG
>NZ_JAVKEA010000126.1:0-40871 GCF_040221695.1 Coleofasciculus sp. E2-BRE-01
CATTGTGGATGAATAGGTGAGGTGAATGGTGGTAGGTGTGAGGTTTTTTCGCCTCCAACAGACAATTCCATCCTGACACCCGACACCCGACACCCGACACCCTTGCTCAACCGAGCTTTCACCTTAAGTTGACACCAATGGGGAGGAGACTAGCCCCTACACCCTGCGCTTGATCGCACGTCACTTAATCAAATCCCCTTAAACTTAGATTCCCTGGCTGTCGAGGGCTTAACCAGATTGAGTGGTCAACAACTCTGCGGGTAAGCGCTTGAATGTTAGTCGTTCGTTCTCCACATCCACAAATATGGTATCACCGTCGCTGAACTCACCCCGCAGCATAGCTTTAGCCAATTGGGTTTCTAATTCTCGCTGAATCGCCCGCTTCAAGGGACGTGCGCCGTACACCGGATCATACCCAACTTCGGCTAAGTAATCGATCGCCTCTTCCGATAGCTTCAGCGACATTTGCCGTTCGGCTAACCGTGTTTCCAGTAGCTGGGTTTGTAGGGACACGATATGGCGTAACTGGTGTTTTTGCAGGGCGTGGAAGATAATCACTTCGTCAATCCGGTTCAAGAACTCTGGACGGAAGCTGGTTCGCATTGCATCCATTACCCGTCCCCGCATTTCGTCATAGTGGGTGTCATCCCCAGCTAAGTCGAGAATGTACTGTGACCCAATATTGCTGGTCATGATAATTACGGTATTCTTGAAGTCTACCGTATGACCTTGAGCATCGGTGACTCGACCATCATCGAGGATTTGCAGCATAATATTGAACACATCATTATGCGCCTTTTCGATTTCGTCGAAGAGAATCACCGCATAGGGGCGTCGCCGAATTGATTCGGTTAACTGACCCCCCTCTTCGTAGCCAACATAGCCGGGAGGCGCACCAATCAGGCGAGAGACGGCGTGTTTTTCCATGTATTCCGACATATCAATCCGCACCAAGGCGTCTTCGGTGTCGAATAGATACGCAGCGAGGGCTTTTGCCAATTCGGTTTTACCGACACCCGTGGGACCCAAGAAAATGAAGCTAGCGGTGGGACGATTGGGGTCAGCTAATCCTGCACGCGATCGCTGAATTGCATCGGCTACCGCAGTAACGGCTTCTTCTTGTCCAACAACTCGTTGATGGAGTTCGTCTTCGAGTTGTAGCAGTTTCTCTTTCTCGGATTCTACCAGTTTGCTGATCGGAATTCCTGTCCACTTGGAGATAATTTCAGCAATATCGGACTCGGTGACTTCTTCCCGCAACAGGGATTTGCCACTGGTTTGGGTATCGTTTAACTGGTGTTCGGAGGCTTGTAAGGATTGTTGTAACTGGGCGAGTTTGCCGTATTTGAGTTCAGCCGCCCGATTCAGGTTGTATTCCCGTTCGGCTTGAGAGATTTCTATATTGACGCGATCAATTTCTTCTTTAATCCCTTGAATCCGATCCAGAACGTCTTTTTCGGATTGCCATTGGGCGTTTAAGGTGCGTTGTGCTTCTTTGAGGTTTGCCAGTTCTTGTTCTAGGCGATCTAAGCGTTCCATGGAGGCTGGATCACTGTCTTTTTGCAAGGACAGTTTCTCCATTTCCAGTTGTAGGATTTTGCGATCGATTTCATCCAATTCTTCCGGTTTGGAGGTAATCTCCATTTTCAGTCGGGCGGCGGATTCATCGACTAAATCAATGGCTTTATCCGGGAGAAAGCGATCGCTAATATACCGGGTGGAGAGGGTGGCGGCGGCGACTAAGGCGCTATCGGAGATTTTAACGCCGTGGTGAACTTCGTAGCGTTCTTTTAACCCTCTGAGAATCGAGATGGTATCGACGACACTGGGTTGATCGACAAAGACTTGTTGGAAACGCCGTTCTAAAGCGGCATCTTTTTCTAAATATTTGCGATACTCGTCTAAGGTTGTCGCCCCAATACAGCGCAACTCCCCTCTAGCTAGCATGGGTTTGAGTAAATTCCCTGCATCCATCGATCCTTGTGTCGCCCCTGCACCAACGACGGTATGGATTTCATCAATAAACATGATGATTTGTCCCTTGGAGTCGGTAACTTCTTTGAGAACGGCTTTCAGGCGTTCTTCAAATTCCCCTCGGAACTTCGCCCCAGCGATTAACGCCCCCATATCCAGGGCGATTAATTTGCGATCCTTCAGGGATTGGGGAACATCGCCAGCGACAATCCGCTGTGCCAATCCTTCTGCGATCGCGGTTTTACCCACTCCGGGTTCCCCAATCAGAACTGGGTTATTTTTAGTGCGACGGGAGAGAATTTGTACCGTGCGGCGAATCTCATCATCTCGCCCAATCACGGGGTCTAGTTTACCGTCTCTAGCGGCTTCGGTTAAATCCCGTCCATATTTCTCTAGGGCTTCATATTTGCCTTCTGGATTTTGATCAGTCACAGTTTGGTTCCCCCGAATCTGGGTAATCGTATTTCTCAGTGTTTGTTCGTCTAGTTTAAATTCCTGAAATAGGCTTTTGCCAAAGCGATCGTCTTTGACATACGCTAACATCAGATGCTCTACGGAGATGTAGTCATCGTTAAATTCTTTACGGTAAGCATCAGCCCGATCTAACAAGGTATCCAGGCTACGCCCCATATAAATCGAGGAACTACTCCCAGACACCTTGGGTTGACGCTGGATAAAGGCGTCGGTGGCTTCCCGGATGCGCTGTACTGGGATTTGGGCTTTATTGAGAATGCTAATTGCCAGCCCTTCTTGATCCAGCAGCGCTTTCATCAAATGTTCGCTTTCAATTTGTTGTTGCTGGGCGGCTTTAACTACATCTGGGGTATGGGCGAGGGCTTCCCAGGCTTTTTCGGTAAACAGATTGGGATTATTGGGTTGCATAGTCAGTCATTAACGTAGAGAATTTGTTTAACTGACCTCATTGTAAAAAGCGGGTGGAGATGGCTGGATCGGTGTTCACGGCTTTTTTACGGCGTATTTCACGACAGAATCGCTATGCTTGCGGATTTAAACGCTGGACATACTCCTGATGTTCTGCTGTCTGTATTCCCTGCTGCAACACTGCCAAAACTTCAGCTAAATTTCCCTCACGTAACGCATTCACTGCTAGCCATAATCCCGGAAAAACATTAGAGCGAATAATCCCGACTTCATCAGGTTCTAAGGAAACATATCTTCCCTCTTCTAAGCGAAACCAATCAATACGATTTTCATAACTTTGCCAGACAATATACTCTTGAACACCATTGCGACGATAGGCATTCAGTTTATCATTTAAATCATAAGAGGCACTCGATGCCGCTACTTCTACAATTAACTCCGGTGCGCCTTCAATATAATCATCCTGAGTAATCCGAGAATTTCCTCCGACTTCCGGTTCAATTCGGAGTAAGGCATCAGGTTGAGGTTCATTATCGGCATCCAGACGGACTGTAGTATTATCAGTAAGATAAACCCCTGGTGTTTGTATTCTGTAAACCAATAACAAACCGATAATTTCACTATGGGGTCTACCGTGACGGTTAGCGCGAACAGGTGAAGCCACGTAAACTACTCCTTCAATTAATTCGGCTTTTTTGTTGTCGGGCATTAGCTGATAGCGACGCTCAAATTCGATGCGAGTGAGGCGATCGCCATTTTCTAGGGGAGGGATAGAAACGGTGGGACTAATTGACATCTGGCACGCTCTAACTGTAATTGCTAACGGTTACGTTTATTTTAGCGTCGATTAGCGTCGAGTGAGAAATTTACAGCGCTTTTGGTAGTTAGTGAGGTACACCGACAGATGCCCGACTTCGTAGGAGTTGTCGGGGATCTTGCTGAGCGCGATCGCTATCAAGTTTTGCCTATCGGTTGGGAAGGGTTGAGTCGCGTCTTTGGTTGTATTATCTATGTAGAAATTAAAGAAGGAAAGATTTGGATTGAGCGCGATGATACGAAAATTGTAGGGGTACGGCAATGCCGTGCCTTACCAGTACCAGATTTTCACGTTGCTGCCTCCAATACTGCCAAGATTTTACCCAAATTTTCCAAGTTATACTCAACGGGAGAAATACTGACAGCTTTGCCATTGATCTGCAAGAATTTCCAGCGATCGCCCGTTGTCACTGCACCATACATCACGTCACTCTGGTTGAATATCTGGGCGGCAATCATTGTGGCAAGGCATTGTCCTAACCCAGCAACAATACTCTCATTTTTGGCTTCGACAATCGTCAAAATCGGAGCCTTGATGTAATAGAATTCCTCCGATGCAGTGACAATAAAATCGCAGCGTCCCTTTAAGCCCAACTCTTCGTTGACGTTGAAGGTTTTACCCGAAAATACGACAACATTCTTTCTCCGACGCAATTCGTTCAGGATGGGAGTGATAATCAGTTCTGACCTCGCTTTTTCAGTATTGGTGGCTAATGCCAGCAGTACATTATCTTCCAAGTCCTGAACTAATCGAGGGCTGGGTTCGACGGGTTCTAGGTTGGCTGTCCAATTAGTTCGTTCATCTAACACTAACTCGAACATTTCCTGTACAATTGGCAGGGTAAACTGTTCGTAAGATGTGGGCTTATCGGTCATTAAACCTACTCCTTCACTCACCAATATACTACTCCAAGCTTTGGCTGTACTCTATTTTATTTCACAGCAAAGGT
This sequence comes from Coleofasciculus sp. E2-BRE-01, assembly GCF_040221695.1. Taxonomy (NCBI): domain Bacteria; kingdom Bacillati; phylum Cyanobacteriota; class Cyanophyceae; order Coleofasciculales; family Coleofasciculaceae; genus Coleofasciculus; species Coleofasciculus sp. E2-BRE-01. Next base: position 4,623 of record NZ_JAVKEA010000126.1, read on the forward strand.
ACGGCAATGCCGTACCCCTACAAGTGCCAACCCTCCTGAAACGTCATGTAGGCATAATGTAGGGGCGGGTTTAGGGATAAACGTTGGATGCGACACCGCTAGCGTTGCTGCAAAACCCGCCCTACCCCTACCTAAAATTGGGTAATAGATTTGATGATTCAATCAGGCGCACATTGGGAAAGGGCGCACGTCAGTAAAGGGCGCACGTCGGCAAAGGGCGCAGGTTAGCAAAGGGCGCACGTCGGTGCGCCCCTACGGTTTCTGGATGGAATTCTTATTTACCCGATTAAATATATTATGCTCCGCATTGTTTACCGTTCACTCATCATCGGGAATCAAACAAGACAAAAGTCTCCCTTTTCAGAGAGACAGATAACCAGGATATATTAATTGAGTCGCTCAATACCCTCTCAGTTAATTATTGTCTTTATTCTTCTGCTTTTTAGCATTCTTTCTATTGACTAACGCACCAAAGCCTAGAGCCGTCGCAGAACCGAACAGAGTCATAGGTTCAGGAACAGGTTCAGGCGTAACGTCAGCCGTCTTAAACGCAACTTCGCCAATTCCTGTCCTAGAAGCACCATGATTACTCAGAATATCCATCTGGATAAATTGGGCGGCGGTGGGATTAAAATTGAATACCTGGGCAGAGCTGGGTTGAGACTGTGTATTAGCATTAAAAGAACCTAAACTCATGAAACTGCCAGCATTTCCAGTAGAAGAAGCCAATAACTCGAAGTCTGATACGCCAAAAGGGGGATTTGCTGAAAAATTCCATAACGCCATCCCTTCCAGGTTGAGAACATTGCCAAAATCGAATGTCACCGATCCAGTGGGATCTAAAGAAACCCAATCTGTTCCTCGTGCAGAAGTGTGTGTGGGATTTCCTGACAAATAAGTATCAAAGTCGGTCACACCAGTGGTATACCCAACGGACAATCCAGATTGGTCAATACTATGAACTAAAGGAAAGTTTTCTCCCATATCTGTTGAAGCCGATTGAGGTTGAACAATTGAAGTGGCTTCGGCTTGAGTAATCGCTCCCAGTGCCATAACTGTAGCGCCAACGGTAACGAGAGATAGTGATTTCAGCATGGTTTAATTAGATGATGTCGTTTGCTTGAGCAGTTAATTTGCTTCAATAAATAAATCATGAATTACCCCCCCCGATGGTGTCAAGATGTATTTTGAAACTTTACAGAAACTTAAAATAATTGAAACTTAAAAATTCATCAGGCGTATAAATGAATTGTGAAATGGCAATCCTGAGAGAATAAGGGTTTCAGGGTCATTTCTGTTCACAAATCATTTGAACTAACGGGAAATTGTTTAACTCGTTTTATAAAGTTGTGATGAAGGAACAGGGCTAAAATAATAAATTTTCATCGCCATCGCCATCGTGTAGGGGCGGGTTTAGGGTTAAACCTTGAATCAACACCGCTAACCTATGTTCAAAACCCGCCCTTAATCCTGGGCATCTCCTCCATAACTTATATTTGATCCAGAGCGCGATCTAAGCCACATTACCCACAAGAGAATACTGGGTGTGGGGTATGGGGTATGGGGTGTGGGGTATGGGGGGAGCGAGCAATTTTGGCTCACTAGGTATTAAGGAAATAAATAAAAAAATAAGGATAGAGAAAAAGGTTATCTCTGCTTAATGACCAGCAGCGTAATGTCATCAAATACCTTTTGCTTACCAATAAAGTGGTGTACATCGTCAATAATGGCTTGCTTGATCTCCTCGGCAGACTTCGACCAACTCTGACTGATTACCTCACACAGCCGAGCCATACCGTACTGCTTTTCGTGAATGTTGTAGGCTTCTGGAATGCCATCGGTGTAGAGTACCACACCATCCCCTGGCTGAAGTTCGACAATCGTATGGTTAATAAATTCAGTAATATTATCGTCGAGACCAATAGGCATCCCTAAATCTATCGTGTCAATGCGTTCTACTGTACTATCAGCCCGCACGATCAGGGTTTCTTCATGCTGACCGCTGATGCTAACCCGACCTTCAGAATAGTTGAGAATCGTCAGGGTCAGGTTTTTGTCAGAATTCATCCGTTCTACATTGTGGTAGATAGTGCGGTTGAGCGTGTCTAAGAATCTCACTGAGTCATATTCCCGGAGTTCTTGCAGAGTTCGCACGGCTGTTTGAGTCATCAGCATCAATAGACCACTTTCCAAGCCATGTCCGGTCACGTCACCAATGCCGATGGTGACCACACCATTCGTCTGTAGCACGTCATAGTAATCACCACCAACTTCATCAGCGGCATCCATATAGCCCACAATCTCCAGCCCCTCGACGTTTTCTAATTCTGCAATTGTCGGCAAGATCATGTCCTGAATCTGACGAGCCACGTCGAGTTCTGCTGACATACGCAGGTTCTCAGCTTTCAGTTTTTCATTGAGGGCAGTAATTTGTTCGTTGGCACTCGCTAACTCCGCTGTGCGTTCTTCAACCTTATCTTCGAGGGTTTCAAAGGATTCTTTGAGCTGTCCTGCCATGCTGTTAAAGGAATGAGCCAGAGTCTCTAGTTCAGTGATGCGACTGCTCTGATCCACCTGTTGATCTAGATCACCCTGAGCCATTTCTTCCGACGCTGCTATGACTTTAAGCATCGGGCGTGTGAGCCAATGGGCAGTCAGAACTCCAAGACCGATCGCGATTCCCAATGCAGCCACTGTCAGCCAGATTGTATTACGAGTATTGGCGTAGATTTGCGCCATGAAGTCAGCTTCCGGGATGGTTACCACGATTAGCCAATCGAGTTCGGGGTAACTGACGAGGGGGGTGACTTGCACAAACTGTCGCTGACCCGCAGCGGTAAAGTTCAACTGGTGCGCGGTGCGGATACCCTTAAGATTGCCAAACTCGTGCTGCAACTGGGCGAAAGTGGCGCCCAGCAGGGAATCGTCGCTATCTGCGGCAGATACACGCTTGACCTCGCCATTGACAACACGGAAGGGTTTCGGCAAGCTCGAACTAGCAATAACTTGACCGGATCGTTCCACAATGAAGGTTTGACCGCGATCGCTAATCTTGATCTCGCGCAAGAAGTCGCCAACTTCAGCCAAGCCGAGGTTATTGGTGAGTACGCCCAGCAAGTTGCCATCCTGGTACAATGGCTGGCTATAGTTGATCGCCAGCATCGAGTCGGTGAAGTAGGTGTGAACCTCACTCCAAGCAGGGGCGCGACTATTCGCCGCAACGCGGTACCAGGGTCGGATACGCGGATCATAGTTGGGAATAACCTCGACGCGCTGGGTGGGATTGCCTGCGGTATCGGTGGCATAGATATGCATATCGCCGCCTGTATTCGCATTAGCGACGACGACACGCAGGGTGTCGTTCTCTTCTAGGCGATCGATAGACAGATAATCGCCCGTGGCGCTCCCGAAAGAAATGTAGTTGGCAGCCGGGAAAAGCTGGATCTTGCGGTGAAAGTGTTGCAGAACTGAATCCGGCGCGGCGCTGTCCACTTCACCCAGGGTAAATGCTTCGGCATTGAGTTGGTTGACCAGAGCGGGAGAATTGAGATAGTTGGTGAGTTTTTGTTGAATGCGGTTAGTCACTTCGCTGCGGAGTTGACTGGCGAGATCATCGACAGCGGCTCTGCCAGTTTGGAACGAGAAAAAGCCAACAATGCCCACAGCGGCAGCAAGTTGTAGCACAAAGGGAGCAACAAGAACGAAAAGGAGCGGTGTTGAGCGATGTTTCATGGTAAATAACTGGACTTTGAACACAGGGAAATGGGTTTGCCCAGATAAATCCATAACGGTATCACATTTATGGGGAATTCTTGTATACAATTTGTCTTGAAACTAAAGTTTTGACAGTGTTGCACTAGGAAATACAGACAGCATTTTATCGGCTGTATAAATGACACCCTGATTGGCGTCAAGTTCAGACAATGCCAAACGCTAAAATAAACGCAACCGTTAGCAATTACAGTGAAGACTTACGCCAAGGCTATATCCGTTCCGTAGGGTGTGTTAGCGTAGCGTAACGCACCTTAACCAATGTATGAGGCGATCGCTCTAAAAAAAGCTGAACTGATAGAAGGAACAGTTTACAGGTTAATTGATTGCCGCGATTAACTCTATGCTTTGTTCCCCCCCTTTTTTTGTCAAGAGATATTCCGAAACTTTACAGAAACTTTAAACTATTAAACGTTGACAATTGATCGGCTGTATAAATGAGTTGTGAAATAGCGATGCTGATAGAACAAGGCTTTCAGTATCATTTTTGTTCACAAATCATTTGAACTCGCTAAAAAAAAGGCATAAAACTGTATAAAGTTTTGATGAAGCGTCGTTAAAGTACGAACTTTAACGAATTTTAACGAACTTTTATCTATTTGTGAATTCTGTTGAATTGTGTACCTTGAAGAAAAGCAACGAATAAGGTCAACAGCCGAGTTTGACAACGCACTGTTTCTACTGTGTTAACTAGAGAGATTCCGATTATGAAAAGCATCGTTACCAAAATTGCTGCGACTGTTGCCACAAGTGCTGCTTTATCCGTAGCCATTGCCGTTGACGCGCCTAAAGCAGAAGCCGCTTCCTACAACCTTTCCTGGACAGGGGATAGTGGCTTCACGGCTGAGGGGATGTTCAGCTTTGATGACAGTTTTCTAGGCGGATTAGTCACGGCAACTGAACTAGATGATTTCATGATTTCCTTCCTTGATCCGGCTGGGATGGAGCTAGCTACTTTTGACTATGATTTCCCCGCTCCAGATACCTCAGGTGAATTCAATTTCAACTTTGATTCAGCCACAGGAAATATCCTGCAACTAGGTAGCTTTGATACGTCAGACGGATTTGATTTAGGGACTGATTTTGATAACGGTGACTTAGGTATTGATTTCTACACGTCTGATGGTGATGAAGGATTCCCATCAGTCGGTACGATTATTCTGGATAACAATCTCACACCAATGGGGTGTGGTGCAGGGACTAATGCGTTACCTTCAGATTGTGAAACTCTAGACATTGGTGGTGAGTTAGTGGCAACTCAAAAGAGTGTTCCCGAACCTGCTTCTATCTTAGGTTTACTCACAGTTGGTGCTTTGGGTGCCACTTCAGCTCTCAAGAAAAAGCAAGCCTCAAGCTAGAAAATGGGTCTTTTTCCTCAAAGCTTGCTAGATTTCGCTTAATTGATCAATAGTATAGCCCCACGGGTTACTCAATCCCTGACCTGGTGGGGCTTTATGTCACAAAATTTTTAACCGTTCCGTTTGACTTGTGTTTGAAAAACGTGCTTAAAAGTTGGTAATGTTTTCTATATTCATCCTCACCCACAACGAAGAAATCGATATCGCTGCTTGTATCGAGTCAGCCAGTCTATCCGATGATGTGATTGTTGTCGATTCCTATAGCAGCGACGCGACAGTAGAAATCGCCCAAGGCTATCCTGTCCGGATTATCCAGCATCCCTTTGAATCCCACGGCAAACAACGCACTTGGATGTTACGCCATGTCCCCACAAAATACGACTGGGTTTACATCCTGGAAGCAGATGAACGGATGACACCTGCACTATTTGCTGAATGTTTAGCAGCGATTAGGAATTCAGAACCCGTTGGATATTATGCGGCGGAACGAGTCATGTTTATGAATCACTGGATTCGTCACAGTACCCAATATCCCCGTTATCAGTTGCGCTTGTTCGATAAACACCAGGTTTGGTTTACGGACTATGGTCATACGGAACGGGAAGTTTGTAACGGCATCACCGGATTTTTAACGGAAACCTATCCCCACTACACCTGTTCCAAAGGCTTTAGTCGCTGGATAGAGAAGCACAATCGTTACTCAACAGATGAAGCCAAAGAAACCCTTTATCAATTAAACCATCACCCGATCAATTGGTCTGATTTATTCTGGGGACGCACCGAAGTTCAACGCCGCCGCGCCTTAAAAGATTTATCGTTACGTTTACCCTGTCGTCCCCTGCTGCGCTGGTTCTATATGTATTTCTTGCTGGGGGGATGTTTAGATGGCAAGGCTGGGTTTACTTGGTGTACGTTGCAAGCATTTTATGAGTATCTGATTTTGCTCAAAGTTGGGGAACTTAAACAAGGTCAAAAGTCAGCAGGCAGGAGTGTAGAATTGGTAAGGGTTACACCGACACAGGAAGTATGCGATCGCGTCGATGACAAGCAAGTGTCAGGTCAAAAATTTTCAGCTACACTCAGTCGCTAAGGATCAATAGGGCTTGCAAGCCGACCTAATCGCCAAATTTTCCCTTAACAGAGGGTTGAAATCCACAGGAGTAATAATGTAGGGGCGCAAAGACTTGCGCCCAAAATCGTTTCCAGCTACGCTATTAAGCTGAGGGCGACCCGATCCAATTGAGTGGAATAGTGTTGTCCATTGATGCAAGCGGGTCGCCCCTACAGTTCGTTCCTTTATCCTATTTGAATCCCTCGCCATAACCATCGTGTAGGGGCGGGTTTAGGCATAAATCTTGAATCAACACCGCTAACCTATGTTCAAAACCCGCCCTTAATCCTGGGCATCTCACCCCTCACTCTTATGCCAAAGATGATTTATAACCGTCATCACTCAACGCTAAAATGAACGTAATCATTAGCGATTACAGTTAGAGAGTGCCAGATGTCAATCAGTCCCACCATTTCTCCTCCTCCCCTAGAAAGTGGCGATCGCCTCACTCGCATCGAATTTGAGCGTCGCTATCAGCAAATGCCAGACAATAAAAAAGCCGAATTAATTGAAGGAGTGGTTTACGTGGCTTCACCCGTTCGCGCCAACCGTCACGGTAAACCCCATGCTCAAATTATCGGTTGGTTGTTAGTGTACGAGTCAGAAACTCCGGGTGCATATCTGGCTGATAATACTACAGTCCGTCTGGATGCCGATAACGAACCTCAACCCGATGCTTTACTGCGAATTGAACCGGAGGTAGGCGGAAATTCTCGAATTACTGAGGATGATTATATTGAAGGCGCACCGGAGTTAATTGTAGAAGTAGCGGCTTCGAGTGCTTCTTATGATTTAAATGATAAATTGAATGCCTATCGTCGCAATGGTGTGCAAGAATATATTGTGTGGCAAAGTTACGAAAATCGTATTGATTGGTTTTGCTTAGAAGAAGGACGATATGTTTCCGTAGAACCCGATGCAGCGGGGATTATTAAATCTCGTGTTTTTCCGGGATTATGGTTAGCGGTAAATGCGTTGCGCGAGGGGAATTTAGCTGAGGTTTTGGCAGTGTTGCAGCAGGGAATCCAGACAGCCGAACATCAGGCATTTGTCCAGCGTTTAAATCCATAAGCGTAGCGATTCTGTAGGGGCGCAAGGCTTGCGCCCAGGATCATTTCTAAATGATTAAGCTGAGGGCGACCCGATTCAATTGAGTGGAATCGTGTTGTTCATTTCATTAAATTCCTCGCCATAACCATCGTGTAGGGGCGGGTTTAGGGATAAACGTTGAATCAACACCGCTAACTTTTGTGCAAAACCCGCCCTTCATCATTGGTGTCTCACCCATCATTGTGTCGGGGCGGGTTTAATCATTATTGCCGCAATTTTTTCAGTGTCTTGATCACTTCCTGAGATGACTTCATATCCCCTTGCTCATAAAACACCTTCGCCGCTTTCTGAAAATCGGCAATTGCTCGTGGTTTATCTCCCAGACGACGATAAGCAAATCCCCGACAGGTTAACGCCGTGGCATTATTTGGATTATCCTGTAAGACATAATTAAACGCTTCAATAGCGCCTTGGAAGTCTTCCTGATTCAACTTTTGTACGCCGATCTTATGGTACTCTTGAGGCGTTGGTTCATCCGTCGCCACGGATACAGGTTCTGGGGATAACGGAGTCGCCAGAGAGAGCGTTTTCACCCTGTCCAAATCCGCGATCGCACCTTGGTAATCCCCCATCGCTGAACGCACGGTACTGCGTTGGTTATAAGCCTCTGTATAATTAGGATCGAGATTCAATACCTGATTATAGGCATTCAGCGCCGCTTGATAATCGCCTAATTGATAGCGTAAATTCCCTCGAACCATTAACCCGTTAATCAGCTTCGAGTCATCATCCTCAACGGCGTCGGGTTCTTCATTCAATGTATCAGCAATCTGTTGGAAAAATGCCTTCGCCGCCACGGGTTCTAGGCGCATGGCTTGGTCAAAATCCTCAATACTTGACCAATTTTCTCCCAATTGCAACCGCACATAACCGCGATTCAGATACGCTTGAGCATCATTGGGATTCAATTCTAAGACATGATCAAAATCCCCAATCGCTTCCTGATACGCTCCCAAAGCGATTTGATTCATCCCCCGGTTAAAATAAGCCGCCGCCAGATTTGAATTAATCGCTAAAGCGCGATCGCAATCTGCAATAGCATCTTGATAGGCTTCTAGTTCAAACCGGGCAATCCCTCGATTCAGATACCCTTCGGCTAAGTTCGGATTCATCCGAATCACTTGATCACAATCCGCGATCGCGCCATCATAGTCTTCTAATGCCAACCGCAGCATACTACGATTCAGATAACTTTTAGCATAATTCGGATCAATTTGCAAGGCTTGATTATAATCCTGCATCGCACCCCAGCGATCATTAAGCGTCGCTAGAATCAAACCGCGATCGCTATAAGCTTGGGCATTTTGAGGATCAAGCCGTAACACTTCATCAAAATCCCCGATCGCCCCCAAAGCGTCTCCCTGACAATAATGACTCATTCCCCGATAATGGTAAGCCTGCGCCAAATCGGGATTAATCTGCAAGGCTTGATTCAACGCCGCGATCGCACGGCGATAGTCCCCTTGCTGAAACGACGCAATTCCCTGACTCAACCAGGTATCGGCGTCAGATTGCACATCCTCCATCCCTGCTGAGGGATTCTCGGATAGTTTAGAATTCCCTGATACAACCATAGTCTCATCCTGCTGATGCTTGTCGCTAGTCATGTCCGTTAACCGAACAAGTTCTCCTCTTCTTGTTTCGCAGGTGCGATCGCTTCATCCGGATTTGTCATTTGTCTTATGTCATTTGTCTTATGTCATTTGTCATTTGTCATTTGTCATTTGTCATTCGTCATTTGTCATACTCGCTATCGCGAGAAGCAAGCTACGTCATTTGCAATAATTGAACGGTTAGGTTGGGGCGGGTTTAGTTACATCAGGGTGAAAACGAAATGTTAGTAGTAAAACCCGCCCCTACAAAAGATGTTTTATCGGAACGCCTCTTTTCCCTCTGCTCCCTCTGCTTCCTCTGCTTCCCCTGCTTCCCCTGCTCCCTCTGCTTCCCCTGCTCCCCCTGCTCCCTCTGCTCCACTCTCACGGTGCCAATTTCCTGACACTGAGCGTTTGCCATTTTTCCACATCTTCCCCACTCCGAACAGGTTCTGGTGTGGAAATGGCTCTCACTTCATCAAAGAAAACCTGAGTGTAGGGAATAACTAACTCTGTGGCTAATTTTTTTTGAACAGTTTGATCAAGATGCTGGTACAGCAAACTTAAATGGGGATTGAGAACATAATTAGAGGGTTTAGCCGAGTTATGGCGTAAGGTTTCGGAAATCTGAGTTAGAATTGCCGATGAGTGAAACTGCACAAATAATGTCTTGGTGTATAGATCGGTATAGCCAACCTGATCGATATCCAGCATAAACCCAGAAACATTCTTTGCGGCTGTTTCGATTAATTCATCAACCGATTCATCAGCCGTATAGTTTTCCGAATAGATAGTGACGTGAGGCTCAAACCTGGGCGCATTATGGGCTTGAGCTAGAGAGTTAATCATCTCTTGAAAAAAGGGTTGATAAGCTGCTGATGGTATCAGCCAGAACGATATTTTAGTATTCATTTGGTATCTAGGACTGTATATCCCATGTAGGGGCGGGTTTAGGGAAATAATTAACCCAGAAATTAATAACGTTTCTACAAAACCCGCCCTTCCTCCCCCTCACACTCAACTGATCACCTAAATCCCAAATTTACAGAATAGCGACGATGACAGTTAGGATTAGGGCGGGTTTCGTTGTTTAATTTAAGATGGGTTTCCTCATTTTATCCCTAAACCCGCCCCTACAAGTAACTGATGATCGTATGGGTAAATTCAGAACTCATCCTCAGAGAAATCTGACAAGTCCGGTGGAACGACAACCCGATCAACCGAAACTTTATGACTTTCCCGTTCACTGTCTAAATCGACAGTAATTGCTTCAAACCGAATTTCCACTGTACCAAAAGGTACAACTAACTGGGTTAAGGCTTCTAATTCCCCCGATTTATTTGGGCTTAAATCCATTAACCAACGGGGTCCATCAAGTAGGGAGCGACTTTGACGATCTTGAACCCATAATTTAACGCCTAAGCGAGCCGAATGAGGGTTCAATTTAATCTTTACCAGTACAGGTTCCCCAGCCGCTAGTTCCTGAGTCGGGATGAATAGTTCTGGTGTGGGTAAGGGTGTTCCTAAGTCGAGTTGAGCCATGTCAGACGTTCTCAGGTGCGATCGCGCTCCTGTTTCTGTCTCAACGGTTCTTGAACCAACTAGCCCAGACGCTGAGGATTCGGTAGTCGGGGGTTCATCTTCAACCACAATTTCTCGCTCCAATAATTCCTCACGATTCAAAGGAGGATGATCGGGTTGGATAGGGGGTTCGAGTTTCGGGATTTCCTCATGATTTAGACTCCCCACTTCCTCGGTGTCTTCATCCCACATCGATTCATCAAAGCCATTTAATTCTTGATCTTCATCATCAGAGGATGGCGGAATTTCTTTGGGTTGAGCAAATAATGGATCAACCTCTGGCTCGGATAGTTCCCCTTCCAACTCAACCAACTCCTCACTAGGGGGTAACTCCACTTTCAGCCATTCGGCTAAATCCGTATCCGTCATTAACGCATTCAAACGCCCCCAGAATCGCTCATTCAGGTTGAGTTCAGTGAAAGCGCGATCAACCGCGATCGGATCTTGATCGATGGGTGCAGCAGTTGACATCGCGGCTGTTTTCCACTCGGATAAGTCTGGATTCGCTATCTCTTCTCCCTGGGAGGATTCGGGTTCCGCCTCTGGTGTTGATGTCCAGACATCGGATATCTCGGTGGACTCTGTAGAAGCCTGTTCAGATGTTTCTGCTAAGGCGGCGAGATTGTCCTCTAGGGGGGGTGTTTCATCTGAGGGTTCAGCGGACTCAGTTCCGGTTTCCGCCTGCATAGAGGCTTCAGTGACCGCCGTGTGAGGAACAGAGATAGTCTCGTTGGTTTCCCCCTCACCTGTTTCCTGCACTAGAGATTCGGTGACAGATGAGTCGATTACGAAGTCTTCTGTTGTATCGTTGGGTGCTGAAGGCGTGGTTTCGGTTGTCTGTTTATCAGTGGGTTCAACAGCTTGCGATCGCGCTTCTGTTTCTGGCTGGATTTGATCAAGGAATTCCGATTCTTTCCCTGAGGTTGGTTTGGGCTGAGAAAAGGTAGGCAAATCCAGGGATTTGGTTAATCCGGGCTGGGATTGGGGTTGATAAAGCTGTGGGGGTAAAGGTTGATCGGATGAGGGTTGGTAGATTAAAGGCTTACGGTTGTTCGGATTATCCACCAAATCAAGAAATATCTGATTCAGAGCAATTGACTGTGACTGGGGTTGTGGGATAGAAACCCCAGGAGTTGTGTCTTCCGATTTTGTCCAATTTCCCGATTGAACCGCAACCAACAATTCATCTAAATCTACCGTGACTGTAAACGGTTGACTGGCTAATGCTGTCCCCGTTGATTCGGACAGGTTAACTTTCCCTAGTAATAAACAGGTTTTGCTGTCTGAGGGAATCTCTAGCGTCTGGCTAAAAGTGACAGGAAAGGCGGATGCGGCGATGGGTGTTTGTACATCCACGACAACCTCTCCGGTTTGCGGATGACGTAATTCATAGTGTAGGATGCCCTGAAACTGATTCGTCTCACTTAGGACAGTTTCCCTAGGGTCTAGCGGATGCACCTTTAACTGATCCACCTGTCCGGCTACAGTTAGAGATTCTCCCCGTTGTGTGACTAAAGCTTCCTCCTCTAGGGTTAAGATTAATCCTTGCCATGACGTATCTTCTTCTGGAGAAAATTCGGATTCTGGGGAGATGGGAATAGGCAATTCTGAGGACTCAGACGCTTCAAATTCTTTGATTACCGGATCAAGTACTTGTTGCAACACTTGCTCTAGCACTTGCAGGGATTGATCCAAGATGGGATTGGAGATAGGAGATTGGGAAGAGGTAGAGGTTTGAATCGGGATATCGGGTTCAGGAATCTCTAACTCAGGTAATGCTTCCGGTGGGGGAGAGGTGGCTTTTGTTTCTGAGGGTGTCGTTTCCTCTCTATCGCCGATTTTGCCATTTGTGGGGTGGGAAATAGAGTGTTCTGTATCTGTTTGAGCGGTTTCTGTCGCCGCTATAGGGGTTTGAGAGGGAGTATGAGGTTGGGGTAATGTGATTGTCTCACTTAGAGTCGGTAACTCAGTTGGAGGGGGGGATTGGGTTGATTGGGGGACAGGGTGAGATGAGTCGAGTGAATCATTATCCGCGATCGCAGGTTGCTCTTGTGTGGAGAGAACCTCTTCTGTCTCTGGGCTATGGAGGGACTCTGGGCTATGGAGGGATGTGATCAATGGGGGGTCAAGTTCCTCTGGATGCGCGGAGTCATTATTTACCGTTTCCGGAGTGATCTCATGTCCTTCTGCCTGATTGAAAACCTCACTCACCTTAGGTACAACCGATAAATGTACCGTTTCCTGCCAAGAATTGCCCAGAAAATCGGACATAATATCGCCACAGCAGCGCAACTCCCACAGACCGGGCTTAAGATAGGTAAAGGGAATAATCACCATTAACCCATCAGGGTTAGTACGGCGCGATCGCTTTTGATACCGTCGCTTGGGTGGTGTTTCATTCGTATCGGTATGCGTCACGCAAATTTCCACATCGGTATTAGCGCGACTCGAATGAGCCACTACCCGGTATCGACCCACATCCAAGTCAAGCTTAGGGGATTTGATCGGTAACCAAGTGAGATCGCCCTCTTTTTGGAGTAGAAATTCCCAATAGTCCATAATCGTTAACGATTCTTCATTAAGTCGTGAGTAGGTTATAGTGAGTCAAAATTTGGTTAACTCGTTCTCGACTCACCGCATCAGAATCATCAGCATGTTGAATCCATAACCCCTCTACTTGACTTTGATTGTAATCAAACGTCTGGGACATTTGGGGGATTAGCTCAACGTCTACTCCTTCTACTTGCCGTAAATGAGCCGCCACCTCTCGATAAACGGCTAAAGGTACTCTCGAACCAGATACATAATATCGTAGTGATTGGCTTGCCACAGGCTGTACGTTTCAATTCACCTAATTTTTCGTTTTCTGGGATACGTTTTTTGGGTTGAATTCCTCCAGGTTACCAAAGTTTGCGAGCTACTGCTTTTAATACAAAGAGACGCGCCATGGCACGTCTCTACAAACTATTTATCCTGACAGATCGCGCTCCTAGCTAGGGCGGGCGATGCTCATTCACCTGACATCAGGCGGGTGGTGGTGGCAAAGCGGTAGAGGATTCGGCTTGTGCTGGAGTTCCCGCAGGTCCTTCACCAACCTGTCTAGCCACTTCTTGACCATATTGCTCCAGAACAACCACTGGCGTCGGACCGCGATTCACTTCAATCCGCTTAACCAGAACTTGTCCGTTGGAAATCCTTTGTCCTTCTTGGACGTAGCGGCTTGGTTCATTGGGAACTTTGACAATAGCTCGAGGCACATTGCCAACTTGGACTACACCCTCAACTTCCACTTGCCTAGCTAATGTAGGATCTGGTAATTTTGGCAGTTCGGGAACCAAGGGAGGGGGTTCCGGAACCGGACTTCCACTGGCTGTCGCACTACCTGGTTGCCCTCCATTACCACCATTACCACCGTTGGCACTCGTTCCTCCTGGTGATGTTGTTGCTCCTGGTACTACATTGGAACCGTTTCCACCCGTTCTTCCTGTGCCACCTGTGCCACCTGTTCCTCTGCTTTGATTGCCACCGCCTGGACTACCTGGACTACCATTACCCGTCCCCCTCCTAACGGGAGGCGAGGGGACTCGCGGAACCACAGGTACAGGTATAGATCGTCCTTGTGCTTGAGGATTAGGCGATACGGTTACTTCCGGTTTTAGGGTCAGGGTAGCAAAGGGATCGCTGCGTCCTTTTTCTACTTTTCTAACTTGCTCCTGGGACGACTGACTTTGGATCAACCCTGATGCTGCTGGCAATCTTGGCTGTGCGCCTACATCAGGATTGGCAAAGGGCGCTACCTCTGGTGCAGTTGGTGACTCGCTTGGCGATTCCTCTGTTGTCGGCTCTGGCACTTCGCCAATTTGTTCAGTATCGTCGCCCTGACAACCTCCTATGTACAATGCTAATACTGTGATCAACCCAACTAATAATTTTTTATGCATGATCGAGTCCCCCCATATTTTTACAGAAGACACCAGACAGAACACCCCAATTAGAAATATATTTCAATTATTTTCTCTACTTACTATTATAGTGAAAGGGTTGGGGATGCTTTGACTACAACTGTTAGTAGCGATCGCGCCATCATCTTTGACACTTACCGTTCCCCACCATTCATAATATTTTTCATGGCGTTGAGTCCTTTTTTCATGCGGCGAGACACGGTTACCACACTAATATTCAACAACTCTGCCACTTCTTTCTGAGTTAAATCATGTAAAAAGACAAATTCCAAAACCTCGCGAGTCCGTTGTTCTAGGTGAACCAGCGCTTGTTGCAGGCGAATTTGGTCTTCTTGTGCCAGTTGAAAACTGCGATATTGCGGATCAGGGACAATATCACCCAAGCTGGTTGTGCCATCTTCTTCGTCCCCAACAGGCGTATCTAGGCTCAGAGGTTCTCGATTCTGATGAGCTAGTTTAATTTCTTGCCATTCGGCTAGAGGAATGTCCAGAACTTCCGCTACTTCTGCATCGGTGGGTTGGCGATTGAGTTCCTCTCGTAACTGGCGAATAATAGCGATAGACTGCTGTTGTAGCGCCAACCAGCGCCGGGGGATACGAATACAACCGCCGCGATCGCGCAAATAGTGCTGAATTTCACCACGAATGTAGGGAATAGCAAAGGAACTAAACGCATTACCCTTGCTGGGAGCAAATCGCTCAATCGCTCGAATCAGACCTAGGCAACCAACCTGTAGCAAGTCTTCATAGCTTTCGGTGCATTGATTGACCCAATAATGAGCTTCTCGTCTAACTAGCCCAATATTGAGATACACTAGCTGGTTGCGAGTCTCTGCGGATTTGGATTGCTGATAGTCTCGCAGCAATCGCAGGCTTTCGTGTTTTAGTTCTTGTTCGTGGGTAATGGAAGTCAGCATAGCAAAAGTAAGGGGGTAGAAGCGTGCGTTGAGTGAGAACCCTTAACTCAAGCCAGCGGTTCGGTGGGAAATTTGCTGCTGGAATCTAGAGGTTCGGATCACTACAGGTCAGGATCACTAATAGATTAGCCAGCTACAGCCGTTTTTCGCAAGTACGGCTACCACAACGCCAGGAAGCAGGAGTAGGGTAAACCCATGAGCTAACGTTTTGGCTAATCTCCAAGGAAAGCAGTCAGTACACCCTAGTATCGCACTATGTTACAGCAGGACTCTGTTTTTGGAAAAATTTAGCTGGAAATCTCAAGCTTGTCTAAAGCATACCCCATTCAGTTAAGTATAACTCATATTTGCGATCGCTCAAGAGAAGCCTCATAGTGCAGTGAGCAGGGAAATAACTGAACGGCTAACATCTCCCCCAGCTTCCAGACGTAGCATGATACGTCTCTACATTGCTCCCCCAGCTCCCCCTAACCACAACACTTATTTAGCAGCCCCTAACTAATTTCTTGCCAACCATTTCTGGGCATTCAATCGCTGTATGGTATAAAACACCAGCAGATCGAGAGACACCTTGCGTTCGTCAATCATAAATGACTCAAGGGTACTGGGTTTGGCTCCCTTGGGCGCACAGGAGAAGGCTTTTTGCGCCTTTATATCCTCATCAGGGAAATATACGTTAAATTGACGCTGACCATTAGCGAAGCGACCAATGACTTGCCAGCAGTCTGGCTGGCTGCTTAAACCGGGAATCGGGAATTTTTCCTTGACAAAATTGACCTCTACATCATCGACACCTTTTTCGCCAAAGGCAGTCTTTAATGCGGGTAGGTACTCTTGTTCGATAAATTCCGGGAACGGTTTGTCCTCAGGTGCTGGTGGTTTCTCTTTTTTTGCTTTAGAGGATTTAGATTTAGCCCCTTGAGCGTCCGGATTAGATTTGTTTTTTTCTGGCATAACGACTCACTTGCAGGTTTTTCTGATAATTTCTCTTTATATTTTTACAGAAAAAGGAGCCATCAATTAACCTGTTGCCCCTCTCTTCGCCGGAATTCATCCGAATTAACCGCCACTGACAGGGGGGATTAGGACAACCTCATCTCCTGCTTGCAAAATCGTATCCGGTTCAACAAACTGGAGGTTGATACCAAAACGAGTCAAATCCCGCCAGGGTTTCAGTTGAGGATGTTCGGCGATTAAGCTATCCAGAAGGACAGATACAGGGGTTTGGGCGGGGAACTCCCGTTGAAGTTCAGGGACGCCGTAGGCGTCTTGATAAGCGGCGAACAGTTTGATGGAGACACAAATCAAAGGTTCAGACATCCGGCGTGATCCGCTAACAAATGCTCCAATCTTTATCCTAACCCGCCCCTGACAATTCCCACCTTGCTCCCCCAGCTTCCCAGCTTCCCCAGCTTCCCCAGCTTCCCCATCTCCCCCATCTTCCCTCCTCTGCCACACTGCACTAGCCTGTGTGACGCACTTTAATCACCGTCTGAGGCAAGACTCCCACCAACAGAGAAAAAGCCTCATTAGGTAATTTAGCAATTGTTTCCGCGTCAAAGAAGCCCTCAAACTGCTCTATCATCTTTTGGGCGCGTTGCAGGGGAACTGGGTTATCCGTAATTTGCATCGTTAATCTCACCCACTGTCGTCGAATCAGATACGCCCGCTGTCGCTCTTCTGATGATTCTGGAGAGAGTAAAGAAATGTTTCCCACAGGTAGCACCCGCTGACAATCCACATCGAATAATCCTCCCACCCCTGAACCGGGTCCAGCAAATTCAGCATGATAGCGCTTGAAGAGAATTAAGCCATTCCGACGCCGAGGATTCACGATCAACAGTTGCTGATCGTGAAGCTGCTGAAGAATTTTTCCTTCCGGTGAGTCATGGGAATTTGGGCTTTGTTTATTCATGCCACTAGAGCCTTGAGCGTTGGCGAAACTATTGGGGCGGGCAAGCACCTCCTCTTCTTCGTAAAGAGTTGTTTGGCAACGCTGGTTATTTTCGCTCTCCATTTCAACTCGTATTGCTTAATTTCAAGGGAGCAGGGATGCACCCAGGTTGAACGCACAACTAATCAATTTATTTGGTTATCAGTCTTTGATAATAACCAAGAAGAGAAGTTTTGTTGATCCTCTATGTTGAATTACCCTATCAAACCAACTCAGATCGGTGTCATTTGTTGCTTCTCGACAAATTTATAACTCTATTTTATGGCATACGGTTACAGCTATAGGTCAGGTCAATCCCTTACAGATGCCTGAATTGGGTCAATATACGCCTATTTGTTAAGAAATTTTATGAAGATTTTGTGAAGAAGTGGGAACGTTTTTTAAAGAAATGGTAAAGCTGGAGCGAGAAACTCGATTCCCAAAGGCGGCAAAGTGGAGATTATGTCCCCAACTGTGTCACTTACCGCCGTGAGGAAAAAATTCCTCTTAGGGTTATCCAGGTGTTCCCGTATTTAAACGCTTGCGTAATAACAAACGTTGAGGATGGCGTCGCCAGAGACTGTAACTCGGCTCTAGATGATGCAGTTGATAGCCCATTTTCAGGTAAAGTTGCCGCGCTTGATCGTTACTATCTAGGACATGAAGGTAAAGATTGGGAAAGCCCCATGCCAAGGATTGACGCTCGCAAGCTAGCAGTAATTGTCCAGCCACACCCCGTCGCCGACAACACCTTCTGACCGCTAAATTAGAAATGTAAGGATAGTGGTGACCTTGAGGTTGCCAGGATGGAGGAGAACGGAGGGCAATTTCGACAGTGCCGACGAGTAGCCCGTCAGCACTATCGCCAGAAGCATCAGGGTTGAGGGCAACAAAACAGGCATAATGGGGAGAATTGCCACGCAGTCGATTCCGCAGATCTTCATAAATTCCTAATCGCCAAATTGGATAAACCAAACGCCAGAGTCCCTGTTGCGAGTGAAAGCTATCCGCTAGAATTTCCGAGAGCGCAATTAGATCTTGGTCTTTTGCCCTCCGGATCGTTAAGCGGGAAGCATCCACAGCCAGCGTCTGCTGAGCTTCAGAAGCAACTTTGTGGGACGTCACGAAAGAAAAGCAGGGGTTCACCATTGCAAAAACATAAAGAGCGCCATCACCACTCCCTTGGGATCAACACTTAACCAGAAATCATCGTCTTTCGTTTCTAGAACGATAGTATTGTACAAGGAGAGCATTGACGAATCACTTCTTCCCACAGCGCTTTCCCAGGGGCATGACACCATCATAAAGCCGATCAAGGCGCAGCGCTTTGCGTCCTCAAGGTATGCTAGATCCCCTAAATTTTCAGGATTCGCCCAAAATAGAGGAGTTAGGCGCGATCGCATAACTCTTATGGTAAAGCCAAAACCAAGACGCTCAGACCAAACATGACTATTCGGCAACTTGAGGCAGAATACAACCATACTGGAAAACAAAAATTAAAATCAATTGGGGTGTACCACTAACTACCGTCACAATAGCCAAATTGCCGCAGGACAAGTAACATGCTTCCTTTAGCCCGTCGTGATCATCGAACTACACTTCCCTGGAGTCAGAGAGTTCTCATCGAGCCAGTCATTGCCAGCCGTAAAAATCTCTAACGTGCTTGCAAACTGTTTTTATTCGCAAAAGCTCTGGCAGCAGGAGAGCGGTGCATGAGATCTCAATCCACACGAAAGCCTAAACTTCTGGTTGTTGACGACGAACCCGACAACCTGGACTTGCTATATCGAACATTCCATCGTGAGTATAAAGTCTTGCGGGCAGATAATGGTCCTGCAGCACTAGAAATTTTGGAAGCTGAAGGAGATGTGGCTGTGATTATCTCCGACCAGCGTATGCCACTAATGAGTGGTACGGAGTTTCTCAGTATCACCGCCGCTCAATACCCTGATATTATCCGGATTATCTTGACGGGGTACACCGATGTTGAAGACCTCGTTGAAGCCATCAATGCGGGTAAAGTATTTAAATACGTCACCAAGCCCTGGAATGCCGAGGAACTGAAGTCAGTCGTGCGGCAAGCTATGGACACTCATAATGTCCTTAAGTCCCGCACCAGTGAACTCTGTCGGGCGTTGCGTCGGGAAACCCTGCTGAATACCGTAACCAATACCATTCGCAATGCTCAGTATGACAAAAGTGGTAGTTCCCCGCTTAAAGACGTTCTACAGCGGATTGTTGAGACGGTGGGTCACTTGCTAGAAGTCGATGTCTGTATTCTTCGTCCCTTCCAGCAAGAGCAGTTGGTCGATGAATGGTTTGTCTATCAACGGCAACTGAGCGACTCAGAGGGCGAAACTTCAAGGTTTAGAGACAATGGTAGGCAACCCTTATCACCGAACCATTCACCATTAGACTTAGCACAGGCGCAACCCAACTCCTGTACCATACAAACCACGGGTGAAAATACAGATGCGACCTCATCGCTACCGCCGCTTTTAACTCAGACGGTTTGGCAAACCCATGAAGTTACCGTTATTCACGATGTATTGACAGATGAACGATTTAATCAGGATAGTCCTGAAGGCGAAGCTCGGCTACAGGCGTATCAACAAGCGAATATTCGCTCTAGCTTAGTCGTCCCCCTGATTAGTCAACAGGAATTGGTGGCTGTCATGGCGTTACACCAGTGTGTAGAACCCTATAGCTGGCAAGATGACGAAATTCAACTCGTCGTGATGGTAGCAGACCAAGCTGCCATGGCAATTTCCCAGGCACGGGCGTATGAACAGCTACACACCTTAGCGACGCAGCAAACCTTAATCAACACAATTACTCGCGCTATTCGTTCTAGTCTTGATCCCCAAGAAATTTTCACAGCCATTACTCAACAATTAGGCGTTGCTCTCAACGTTGATGGTTGTGTTCTGTCTCTGTGGAGTGAAGACGATGAGTTTGTTCAATGTGTGGGCTTGTATGATGGGAAATCAACCAAAGTGGTGGGAACGTCGGTTAATCATCATGATCAATTTCCAAAGAATAATCAAGTCACTCTAACTGATTCCCCTACCTCCTCAATTGAATCGGTCTCCTCAACTCAACTTCCTCTGTCAGCTGTTCCGATTGTCGGCAATCCCGTATTACGGCAGCTTATTGATACCCAAGCCCCAGTAGTGCTTGATGATCTGACAGCCAATCCCCAAATGAATGGGTCTGACCTACCCCTGCGCCAAAATGCCCGCGCTCTTTTGGTGGTGCCTTTATTGGTTGATGGCAAAATTATTGGTAGCATTAGCCTGCGGCAAACCGATACCCCACGCCACTGGCTGCAATCCGAAATTGAGCTTGCCCAAGCCGTGGCATCCCAAGCGGCAATTGCGGTTCAGCAATCGCGACTTTATCAAAAAACGCGACAGCAAGCCGAGCGGTTAATGGAATTAGACCGCCAGAAAACGGAATTTTTCCAAAATGTTTCCCATGAATTCCGCACGCCCCTGACCCTGATGATTGGGCCACTAGAATCGGCAATTAATCAACATCAGGGATTACCTTATGAACAAAGTGCGATCGCGCTGCGGAATTCGCGCCGCTTGTTGCGATTAGTCAATCAGCTATTGGATTTACAGCGACTCGATGCGGGACGGATGCAACCGAGTTTCCGTCCCTGTAATTTAATTGAATTTATTCATCAAATTGTTGAAACTTTTAAACCCTACTGCGAGAAAAAAAATATCAATCTCTTGAGCCAGGTCATCCCTTGTCCTGAGATTTATTTAGATATAGAAAAATTTGACAAGGTATTGTATAATCTCCTGTCAAATGCGATGAAATTTACCAATGCTGGGGGGAGTATTACCATTACCGTTAAATCGACGGACAATAAAGTTTGTCTAAAAATTTCCGATACGGGTATTGGTATTAGTAAAGAACAACTTCCTCATTTATTTGAACGGTTCCGACAAGCAGAAGGCTCAGTCAACCGCAGTTATGAAGGCAGTGGTTTAGGATTAGCGTTGGTGAAAGAATTAGTAGAACTCCATGGGGGAGAAATTGACGTATCCTCGGAACAGGGAAAAGGAACAACATTCACTATTCATTTACAACAAGGAAAAGCTCACCTCCCCGTCGAGCAGATTGTGGATGTTGCCACGGAAATCCAGTCCAGTCGAGCATTGGTGGAACTGGCGGACTTGGAGTTAAATTCCTTCGGGGAACCCGAAGATCAACCCGAAGCCGAACCTCAAGAGCCGGGAAATGCTTATTTGACTGTTGATCCACATACACCTTTGGCGGCGAAAGTAGCGCGAATTTTGGTCGTTGATGATAATTCCGATTTACGGGCTTATGTAAGCAGTATCTTAAGGCAATCGGGGTATCAGGTGTGGACAGCACGGAATGGGGAAGAGGGATGGCAAATGACGCAGAAGTGTCATCCTCAGCTTATCGTGACTGATTTGATGATGCCTGTGATGTCAGGACTGGATATGATTCATACCATTCGGGGTTCCCAGGACTTTAAGGGAATACCGATTATATTGCTCACGGCAAAAGCGGATGAAGCCAGCCGGATTGAGGGAACAGAAAAGGGGGCAGATGCCTATCTTTCCAAACCGTTTAATGACCGGGAATTGTTGGCAGAAGTCCGGAATTTGTTAGCGCTTAAAGAACAAGAACAGCGCGTGGTTGAGTTAAATCGATATCTAACTGAGTCGGTACTGAAGCGGTTTTTACCCCCAGCTATGGTTCAGAAAGCAGCACGGGGAGAATTAGCACTGGATTTACATCCAGAACCCCGCTTAGTTACGTCCTTATTCAGTGATATTGTTGGGTTTACCGAGTTGTCGAATACCTTGCGATCGCGCCGAATTGCTGAGTTGCTGAATGAGTATTTAGCCGCCATGACTCGTGCGGTGTTTGATAATGGGGGTACGGTGGATAAGTTTATGGGGGATGGCATTTTAGCGATTTTCGGCGCTCCTGAAGAATTAAGTCCTCACGAACAAGCGCGACGGGCAATCGCCTCGGCACGACAAATGTTGCGATCGCTCGATGAGCTGAATCAACAGTGGCAAGCGAGGGGACTCGTGGGTAATGGAGGACCCCCGCCTGTACGATTCCGCTGTGGGATTCATCAAGGAACTGCTGTAGTGGGGATGTTTGGTGGAGATGAACGAACCGACTATACCGCGATCGGTCCTTCAGTGAATATCGCCGCCCGATTGCAAGAAGCCGCTGAACCGAATTCAATCCTGGTTTCGGCATCCGTTGCGGATTGGTTAGATGATGACGCGATCGCCAAGTATCGTTCTCTTAAACTTAAAGGTGTTGATGAGACAGTCTTAACTTTTGCCGTTAACCCTGTGCCAGTGAATTCCAATTCACCCGATCAGGGGAGTCGCTAGTGCGGGGAAGGTGGAGAGCTGGGGGAGCAATGTAGAGACGTGCCATGGCACGTCTGGGAGCTGGGGGAGCAGGGGAAGTATGAGCGCCATCAGTTTGGTTCCCAAACCCCTATCGGTAGGAATCCCTGTGCGTTTACACCGGGGAGGATGTCAAATCCTAGATTAGGAATCTTTGAAGCGCTCACTACGTCTATTGTGGAATGTAGAAATTTTCAGCAACCACACTAACTATGAAACGTTTACGATGGCTCAACGTTGGAGTTCTAACGACGGCATTTCTACTCACCGTCGGAGGTTCAAATTCCCTCAAGGCAGGCACATTTGATAGTCAAGAAGTCAATTCTGATAACTTTATTGCCGTTGCTGCTCCTTTCGGGGATAACAAGTATCAATTACTAATTATCGAACAGCGCTCAACCCAACGCGCTTGCTGGCAGGAGGTGGGAAGTAATCCCGCGATCGTTGATCCGTTACTGCTCAATTTTGACTTTACAGGCATTTGCGGACGTAGCACTGATAGTAATGGTTATTCGATTCGCATGGAGGGTCAAGATTTAGGATTAGACTATTTGCTCAGACTTGTCGAGCGTGATGGCGAGTTAGTCCTCATGGGTACAAATCGGATGAATCGTCAAGCTCCCAAGGTGGAAATTGGCAGAACCCAAGGGTTGAGTAATGGCAATTTTCTCAAAATTGAACTTGATCCCGGTTGGCGGTTCACTCGACGTGCTTATCAAGGTCGAACTTTAGGTCATATCTATCTAACAAGCGATACAGGGATGCCAGCAACACCAGCGGTGAGTCCTCCAAACCCGGTAACGCCAGCAGTACAGGAACCTGCACCCGCAGAAACCGAGCGGGAGTTTATTTTCACAAAGCCAAGCGAGGAAAATACTCCACCATCAGTTACTGTACCCACCCTAGACAATCCAGCTACCAATCCTCAAACCCTACCCCCTCCTGCTTCCAATCAGACTGTGCCAATTTTGGAAGATTGAAGATGTAGAGACGTAGCATGCTACGTCTCTACTAACGCCTTAATCTCGAATCCTCTGTAACTGCGTTCTCTGTCGCCTACGCCGCTGAGGTGGTGATTGGCGACGGTTTTGTAAAGAAACGACTTGAGCCTCACTACTTTCTCTGGCTACCCGAATCAACAATCCAGCCGAACACAAATTGGCAATCATCGAACTTCCCCCATAACTAAAAAATGGGAAGGGTAAACCCGTAGTCGGGAGAACCCCTGTGGCGACACCAATATTTAACAGCGACTGACCGACAATTACAATCATCGCTCCGATCGCAACTAACCGATGCACAGGATGACGGGTTTTTAATGCCACAATGGTTGCCAAGGTAGCATAAGCTACGATCAGCAGCAGCAATAATGTACTGCCGACAAAGCCAAATTCTTCCGCGAATACGGCAAAAATAAAGTCGGTATATTGAATGGGTAAGTAAAACAACTTTTGTTGGGATAGACCAAACCCAGAACCCCATGTACCCCCTGATCCTACCGCCAGCAGGCTTTGAATCAATTGATAGCCGTCATTCATCGGATCAGCCCAGGGATTGAGAAAGGACATCACCCGACGCCGCTGATACTCCTTGATGCTGATACTAATCGTTGCCAGTAACACGCCTCCCAAGGCGGTTCCTCCTAAGTAGGAAAAGGGCAACCCAGCCGCCAGTGCAATGAGCCATAGCGTCATCCCACATAGCGCCGTTGTACTCAGATTTGGTTGGAGCAAAATTCCCAACAGCACTAGGGCAAACATCCCTAGCCAGAACAGGCGTACTCGCACGGAAATCTGTTGCCATTGCCCAAAGATGCAAGCACTCTGAAGGATCAGAAACGGTTTAATTAATTCCGAGGGTTGTAGGGGAACAGAACCCAGGGATAGCCAGCGGGTTGCGCCATTCACTGTTGTTCCCACACCGGGAATCAGGATGATCAAGATCAACCCCAATAACACCAGCATTATCCAATGGGCAATTCTGAGGATATACCGTAAAGGCGATCGCACAAAAAAATTAAAGGCGATCATGCCTAGGGTAATCCAGATGAGCTGTCGCTTAAAGTAATATAAACCGTCACCAAACTCAGCATCGGCACTGGGATAGGATGCCGAGAACAGCACCGCCAAACCCACCAATAGCCACAGAAAGGTTAACCAGCGCAATAGACGGGCATCGATTCCCCAGTCCTTAGCCGAAGGATGAATCCATGAAATCAGGTTACGTAGAGTCACTAAAATTTCATTTATTACTCTCAATTAGGGTAGCGCAACCGGAGTATATCATCCAGTAATTACATCAGTAGGCTTAAAAGACATAAGAAACACCACTTCCAAAAGCAATGATATTTCAAGGGTTTCAGCCCCCTCAAAAGAGCTAACGCCCAAAATTTGGATGCTCCCATACCTTTCGCACACCAGAATATTTTGGGTTTCACCCTGATACCTTAGAGTTTCAAGGATTCTGGTTAGTTTGGGGTGAATATCAGCCACTAGAGTTTATTTGAGACTTGTATGCTAAGATCGCCAACACGACATCTTTTATTTAAAAAAAATTATGCGACTGGAGGATTACTTTAATTTTTTAGCTCCTGATGACATTCGGCTCAAAGGTACAAGAATCGGGATCGAAACAATTTTATTTGACCACCTTTTTCGGGCAAAAACCCCAGAAGAAATCGCTAACACTTATACTTCGCTAACCTTAGAGCAAGTGTATGCAACAATTTTGTACTATTTGCATAATAAGGAAGCTGTTGAAGCTTACATGACCGATTGGTTAGAGTGGGGCGATCGGATGCGTGCAGAACAACAGCGGAATCCTCGTCCAGTTGTAGAAAGACTGCGAAAATTGAAAGCGGAAAAACAGGCAAATCAAATGGATCATGCTCAAGTATCTTGTTGATGAAAATGTCGATCCAACTTATACCAAGCAACTCCGCCGCCTTAATCCAGATTTATTTACGATCGCAGTGGGCGATATTACGGCTCCACCCAAAGGAACATTAGACCCAGAAATTTTGTTTTGGTGTGAACAGAATCGCTGTATTCTCGTTACTAACAACCGCAAATCTATGCCAGTTCATCTGGCAGATCACATTGCGCTAGGACACCATGCACCGGGAATTTTTATCCTTAATCCAAAATTAAGTATTGGTGAAAATCTTGAGCAGTTAATTTTGATCGCTGAAGGATCTTTTGATGATGAGTATCAAGATCGCATAGAGTTTATCCCACTGTTCTGAACGGGAATCTCCTAACGTATCCTCGTCGTGCTATACCTTCTGACAATCTTCAATCAAAAAGGGGTCATCGCGACCCCCCACCTTTGCCGTAGAAGCTATTTTTTAAAGCAATCCAGTATTTGTACCTTGTTTGCCAGTGGCTAGCTTCACCTTGATAATTTTGCCGCCCATTTTCATGATCCGCTGTTGTTCGCGGAACCAGTTGTCGTAGGGAACTAACTTAGTGAAATAGGTGTTTTGCAACTCCCGTTGAGTTCTGGTTCTAGTTTGGCTAGGGACGCAAGCCGTCACCTGAAACATTCGCATGATTGAAGTTCTCCTAATTAAAATTCAGAAACTTTATATTGCAATCAGGTTTGGGACTCAACTGTCAATACTAGATTGTCAAAACTCATCTGCTTAACTAAAAAGTCAGACTTGCCTTTAACAAGCTAGCACTCACAATTGATTTCCCAAACCTTGAAAAAATTACCGACTACAGGTTCACAAGGGAACGTTCCAGAATTCTCTAGCTCAAACCCGAGCAAATGTAGTCGAAGTAAACACCCATTTCCTTACCAGCATCAGCACCCACCAGACTGGCGGTAACTTCTTTCATGGCTTGGATGGCTTGTACGGTTGCACTAATGGGAACACCTAGAGAGTTATAGGTTTCCTTGAGTCCATTGAGTACACGCTCATCTAGGATGGAGGTGTCACCCGCCAACATGGCATAGGTGGAGTAGCGCAGATAGTAGTCCAAGTCGCGGATACAAGCAGCGTAGCGGCGAGTGGTGTACATGTTGCCACCCGGACGAGTGATATCCGAGTAGAGCAAAGACTTGGCAACAGCTTCTTTAACGATAGTTGCTGCGTTAGCACTGATTGTGGTTGCCGCACGCACCCGCAATTCACCCGTGGCGAAATAGCCCTTGAGCTTGTCCATCGCAGAGGCGTCCAGGTATTTTCCTTGAACGTCGGAAGAGTTAATAACAGAGGTAATTGCGTCTTGCATCGATTCTATTTTCCTTATTTCACCTAGTCTCTCGAATCCTTAAGACAGACGTGCAACGTCCAGGTGTGGAAGCGTCATGCTACGTCTTTCCCAGTCGGATAGGGTCTACTGCATTGCTCCGATTACATAGTCGAAGTAGGAGCCAGCTTCAGCCGCATCTTCCCCAGTCATCATACCGGTAGCAGCGTTTTTCATGGCACGAACGCCTTCGACAACAGCGTCAACGGGAGTCCCTAAAGACTTGTACATTTCGCGCACGCCGACTAAGCCAATTTCTTCAATTGGGGTAACATCGCCAGCGACAACACCATAGGTGATTAGGCGCAGATAGTAGTCCAAGTCACGCAGACAAGTTGCTGTCATTTCTTCACCGTAGGCATTACCACCGGGAGAAACAACATCAGGACGCTTCTGGAATAACTGGTCTCCAGCTTGCTTAACGATGCGCTCACGAGAGTCTGTCAACGTTTGAGCAACCCGTAGGCGACGATCACCAGAGGTCACAAACGACTTGATCCGGTCTAATTCACCAGGGCTTAGGTAACGAGCCTCGGCATCGGCATTCACGATTGATTTCGTGACTATACTCATTTACAGGATTCCTCCTCCAAGAATGTAACCAGGTGTGTGTACTTAAACTGGCTTATTGTAACTGTTGAAACGCTGAAACGCTTCCCAATGGGCTAGGCTCTCCAGCTTAATGGCTGACTCTGCCTGATCTTGAAACGACTTAATCGACTCAAGATTGGTGAGAGTAGCTAGCGATACATTAGGTCAGTGAGACAGCTCTCTTCCGCAAATATTTTGCGATAGATTGTTCACATTTTTCCTATGTTCGCAACATTTTGTAACATTTGTCCTCAGATTTAGGGGTGGGGGAACGCTGATTATAGAGACGTAGCATGCTACGTCTCTACACCCTATCTTCCTCAAAGACGTGCCGTAACACGCCTAGAACATTACCCTAATCCCTAATCAGAGATAGCTTTGATACTGCCCAAGTAATTGCCTGCTGGCAACGAGGGAACACGAGGATAGGGAACCACATAGTCCCCGAAGAAACGAGCATACTCTGAACTATCCACGATCGCAACCACAACCGCATTCAGTCCTTGTTCAGCCATGAGTTTGGTATAGTCCTGAATCTCCGTTTGAGTCGCAGGAGTGCGTCCCAACAGATGACGGAACAAAAACTCGATGACTTTGGCACTGGGATAGGGTGAGTAGAAGCGCTGGCGATAGCTTTCACTACATGCCAACCCCTTAACAAAGTCGCGCACCGAGATATCACCCTGGCTCAGTTGACGCTCTAAGTCAGGCTGTCGATAGGATGGGGGAATTTCACCCGTCCAGATATCCATCACCTGAGCATAAATTGCCTCAATAACCTGAGCCGTTTCGTCCGGATTTCCGGGGTTTAGGCGGAAAATCCGTGCTGGTTTACGATTGGCAATTCCGATGGCGGGTTGAACCGCTGGATTATTGTCCTTGGGTACAGAACGACTGAGTTCGACAAAATCAGGCTTAGGTGTCGCCGCCATATCCGCGATCGCTTTCCCCGTCAAAGGCAGTTTTGCCCCATCCACTCGTGAACTGACTGGCTCAAAGCTAGGAACCACCAGTTGATCATTCTGCTTGGTTAGCTTGTTATAGAGTTTCTCCGTATTGGGGAAGTTCGCCGCCGGTAAAGTGGGGAAGCGACGATAGGGAACCGTATCTTCACCAAAGACTTGAACATACTCCATGCTGTTAACCATGGCGCTGATAAAGCCTCGGATACCCTGGGATGCCAGAATCTGGTTGTACTTCTGGATTTCCTTTTGATTTTCCGGTGCTCGACCCAAGAAATGCTTGGTTCCCAACTCAATCACCTTGGTGTTGGGATAAGGCGTGTAGAACTCTTTGATGTAGAGTTCAGAGCATCCTAACCCTTCAATAAACTCCTTGAGGTTAATCTCACCGTTCCCCAGCTTGCTTTCCAGGCTCGAGAACTGACCTTTGACCACATACGGTTCAACATCGCGCTCAAAGATCTGGCGATACGCGGCACGAATCAGAACCTTCACCGCTGGCTTATTATTGAGATCCGTCAGCTTAAAGATCTTGGTCTGCTGGCGCTTAGTGTTAACGCCCTGATTAATTCGGAATTGAACATCCGGCTCAGTCCGCGTTTCTGGCACTTTTGCCATTTCCACATAGGCAGGAGTCGCTGGTACTTCTGGCTTAGTCCCCACATCCTCACGAATCGCACCCGGTCGAGCCGATCGCAATTGTAGACCCCCCGGTGTCAGATAGCGCTCGTAGGGAACCGTATCTTCCCCAAAGGCTTCCTCGTATTCTTTGCTGTCAATCAGCAGATCAACCAGGGCGTAGAAGCCTTTTTTGGCACAAATATCAAAGTATTTGTTCGTTTCCCCGCGCCCGTAAGTGGGACGTCCCAATAGACGACGGTGGATATATTCCACAGCCTTCATCACATACAGGGATGTCCAGTACATCTTGCGGAAGACATCGGACTTCGCCAAGATGCGGATAAACTCCCGGATGGTAATTTCGCCATTTTCCAGCTTAATCTCCGCCACTTTCTGGCGTTGACCATCATAAACCTCCCGTCCAAAGACTTGGCGATAGCAGGCACTAATCACCTTTTGGGTCGAGCTTTCGGCAAATGTGACACTAGCCGCCTTAGTGCTAGGAATCTGGTCTAAGCGGAAGACTTTCGCCCCCAGAGAACCCGGAAACTCTCCCCTTGCCTGAGGATTGCTGTTTTGGTTATTCGTCGCCGGTCCGCGATGGATCAGGATGCGCTTAGTATCCTTGCCAAAACCAGCTGGTTGGGTATTGGGATTGCGCGTTTCTTTGGGGAAAATTGCCCCAAACTGAATCTCTAAGGGGTCATTACCAGCACCGTAGGGGTGTTGATCCGGTAACGGCTGCTCGTACTTAGCAAAGGTGGTGATAAATTGCGGTACCTTGCGGAAAGGGGCGCTGTATTTGAGCAAGTCTTGCTGCATGCCCCAGTTGCGGCATTCCTGAGCCTCCTGTCCCAATCCCCGTAGGTAGGGAACAGTTTCTTCGCCAAAGTAATCGGAGTATTCCTGAGAATCCACCAAGGCGTCCACCAGCGCCGCTAAACCGCCATCAGACACAATCGAGAAGTAGGTTTGAACTTCTTCGCGAGAGGACGGACCCCGACCCAGGAAATGACGGAATGCCAGTTCTAAAGCACGACTGTTTATAAAGGGTTCGTAAAATTGCTTACGGTATAGGGGCGATTTACCCAGGCGACGCACAAACTCCTTCATGGAGATGTCGGCGTTTTTCACCTGAGATTCTAGGTAGGAGATGGATTGGCTGTAAGCGCGGCTAATATCACGCTCAAAGATTTGCCGATACGCCGCCTTGACCACTTGGTTCTTTTCTAATGCCGATAGTCCCGGCTTCATCACGAACTTCGGACGCCGTTCTGCGGCATTGAAGTAGCTTTGAGGCAGTTGTAACCCTTGCTGATCCGGCGAAGGACGTTGGCGGACTTTATCGGCTGGATTCGGGGCTTTGAATTCGTTGATCAGAATCTCAAAGTACTCACCCACCAGTTGGGCGGCTTCAGCATCGCGCTTAAAGTATCCCAAAGAGGCTGCCCGCATTTCTTGCAGTGCCAGTAGGGTGGCATCTCCAGAGCAAGCATTTTCGATAATTTCCCGTAATCCTCGGACGTTGACGGTAATAATATTCGGGTCACCGGCAACGATTGAGTAGGTGAGGTAGCGCAGCATCCAAGACAAGTCGCGCAGGGATTTCTGCATATTGCTTGGACCATAACGGGCGACATTTATCGGTCGGAATCCCGATGGCGCTGGACCGCCACTGGAGGCGCTAAAGATGTTCCGGAATCCTTCAAAGAACCCTCCGCCACTTTCTACATACGTCGCGGTTCCTAGTGTCATCGTGCGTCTGACATCACCTGTACCCGCACCACTGGTTGCCATTGCCATTTCCGGTGCAGGTTCTTCCTGGGGCTTTTCTAAATACGCCATCGGAGAACCGCCGACAAAAATCCGGTTAGCGGCACGAGATACGATCAAATCTGAGTTTTGAGTAATCAGATTGGCAATATCTATGCGTCTTGTACCGGATTGGAAGTATTCGGACAGCTCAAGCAGCTCTCCTTTACCCAAAAACCGATCTTGCTGTTCAGCCTGGATAATGTTGCTAATCGGTACAGTTTGATACAGTTGCGGACGTGCAACTGAGCTTCCACCACTTGCCTTAACACTCATTGATTTTCAAACGCTCCCATCGACAATTGCTACTGACTGTGTTAAGCCTGACCAGGGGATTCATCTAGGTCACTGTCGTTTACATTCTTAGGCTCAGTACATTAAGATTTTTTCCCAGACCTACTTGTTCAGGGAATGGGATATCCTGCGTTACCTTGCCCTAAATCAACCAGTGACCTCGCTCAACCTGGTCAGAATCTAGATTAAAACGTTTCTGATCTGCTTAACGGCTTTATTAAGAAGTGTATAGAATACATGCCAAAATTTTACAGTGTCATAACAGAGTCATCATAGTGGATTAATCTCACTCACTGAGAAAAAGCATAAGTTTTGTTACATTAGTTCGGGTTCCGAGGGGTGAAGGAGCTGGGGAAGCTGGGGGAGCTGGGGGAGATGGGGGAGATGGGGGAGATGGGGGAGATGGGGAAGCTGAGGGAGATGGGGGAGATGAGGGAGATTGGGGAAGATGGGGGAGATGAGGGAGATGAGGGAGATGGGGAAGCTGGGGAAGCTGAGGGAGATGAGGGAGATGAGGGAGATGGGGGAGCAAAGGACGAATGACAAAGGACAAATGACGAATGACAAAGGACAAATGACGAATGACAAATGACAATACCAGCATTGCTGTAGCCCAATTGTATGACGCTTACCCCTTTCCCCCAGAACCCCTGTTGGATGAACCGCCGCCTGGGTATAACTGGCGCTGGAATTGGTTAGCCGCCTATAATTTCTGCACGGGTCAAAAACCGCCGAGGCAGGATATTCGGATTTTAGATGCGGGCTGCGGTACAGGGGTAGGCACCGAATATTTGGTTCACCTGAATCCCCAAGCTTCGGTTGTGGGTATCGATTTGAGTGCTGGGGCGTTGCAGGTGGCGCAGGAACGCTGTCATCGTTCTGGGGCGAATCGGGTTGAGTTTCATCACTTGAGTCTTTATGATGCCCAGGAATTGGAGGGAGAGTTTGATTTAATTAACTGTGTAGGCGTATTGCATCATTTGCCTGATCCGATTCGCGGTATTCAGGCATTAGCACCCAAGTTAGCACCAGGGGGCTTGATGCATATTTTTGTCTATGCTGAATTGGGGCGCTGGGAAGTGCGGCTGATGCAACAGGCGATCGCACTTTTGCAAGGGGAACAGCGTGGGGATTACCAAGATGGTGTGCAAGTCGGACGTCAGGTGTTTGAATCACTACCAGAAAATAATCGAATTGTCAAGCGAGAAAAAGAACGTTGGTCATTGGAAAATCAACGGGATGCGAATTTCGCGGATATGTATGTGCATCCCCAAGAGATTGACTACACGATTGACAGTTTATTTGAGTTAATTGATGCGTCGGGGTTGGAATTTATCGGCTTTTCTAATCCTGGATATTGGCAATTGGATCGACTATTGGGAAAAAATCCAGGATTAATGGAACGGGCGAGTGGGTTGAGCGATCGCGAACGGTATCGTTTAATTGAGTTGTTAGATCCAGATCTGTCCCATTACGAGTTTTTCTTGGGGCGTCCACCTTTACCGAAGGTTGATTGGTCACAGGATCAGGAGTTATTAGCGGCGATTCCCGAACGCAATCCCTGTATGGAAGGGTGGCCCAGTCAATGTTTATTTAACTATGATTATCAGATTATTAATTTATCAGATGCCGAGTTTGCTTTTCTGCAAGCTTGTGACGAAAATAGCAGTCAACAGCGCACTGTGGCAGAGATTTTAAGGGATGTAGAGTTAGGATTAGATGGAGTGCGATCGCTCCAACAGCAACAGCTTATTATCTTAAGTCGGTGATTGTCATTTGTCATTCGTCATTCGTCATTCGTTATTTGTCATTTATTGCTCCCCTCTCCCCTGGTGGGAGAGGGGCTGGGGGTGAGGGGGTTGTGCGACTAAACCCGCCCCTCAACCCAACCGTACACACACATTAGGTTCCGATTTCTGTAAGCGAAGGGTCAAGTCAGGGCGGGTTTAGTTAAGTGAATGGTTTAATCCGATGCGTTATTGGTGAAACCCGCCCCTACACACTTATGTAAATTGTAAATGCGCGTTATTATTCAGCGAGTTAAATCCTCTCAAGTCACAATTAATGGTGAAGTCGTTGGTAAAATTGGTCAAGGGCTAAATTTGCTAGTGGGAATTGCCGATAGTGATACGGAAACTGAACTGGATTGGATGGCGCGAAAATGCTTGGATTTGCGGTTATTTCCGGGAACCGATAGCAATAGCGATCGCTGGGAACAGTCTGTTCAGGAAATTGGCGGCGAATTGTTGGTGGTGAGTCAGTTTACCTTGTATGGGGATTGTCGCAAAGGGCGTCGCCCCTCGTTTTCGCGATCGGCAAATCCCGAACAGGCGGAACAATTGTATCAGCAGTTTGTGGAAAAGTTGCGTCACAGTGGGTTACGAGTGGAAACGGGGGTATTTGGGGCGATGATGCATGTCTCGATTGAAAATGATGGACCCGTGACATTGCTGCTGGAACGGTAGAATTAATAAAATCGTTGTAGTGCGAGCATCTTGCTCGCTACTACTACCCAATTTACTTGCTACTAATACCAAATTTAAAAGTATCACAGTTTAGCGCCGTTCAGAGGATTTCTTTGAACGTAATAGTTCACCGAGTTTAATCACGATCGCGGTGAATATTGCCACCCATACTCCGGCAAAGATACTAACATTGAGGCTAACGACAAAATTAGCTTGAGGTTTGCTGAGTTGCCAGTGGGTAATATAAGCGTTGACTGGCGGTAGTTCTGTAATCATTTCTAAATCAGGAACAGAGGCTAAAATCGACGCGGTACCTAAGCCGACACCGACAATGGCAATATTATTTTGGAAGTTGCGATCGCGCTGCGCTTGTTCTATCTCAACAATTCCTCGCACGGTATCAGTTAGCCCTTGTAATGTGCCTAAACTGGGGGTTAAGCTGGCGATGTCTTGTTCCAGTTGCGGTTGATAGTGTTTCTCAACGGTTTGACTAAAGGCGTTGAGAAAGGTTAGGTCAGTTGTGCCAAGTTTTGTTGCTTGGGTTTCGATCAAGTTCAAATAACTTTGATAGTTATAGAGATTGGTGATAATCGTTTGCTGTTGATTGGCTAATAGGTTAAGTTTTTGACTGTAGCGGAACAGGATATGGCGGTTATTATTTAAGTCGCGTTTCAGTTTATCTAAGTCGTAGCAACCTGGAGTGGGAAAGCTAGGGATAATTTGATTAAACTCGTCCTGAAGTTCTTGTTTCAGTTGGCGGCTGTAGGTGTAAGCGTACCAAATTTTATGGCGATAGCAGAGTAAATGTAGCCAATATCGATAAAATTTTCCTGCTGCTTCCATTTGGTTGTCATTGGTATAGAAAATAATCAGAGTATGACTATTGGCTTTGGGTTTATCCGAGAGTTGAGGCGAACGCCAGACTTCAAATACTGTTGCGCCCATAAATTGTCCCATTCGTTGATGATCCCACTCTTGACCCACTAAAGTTTTGTACAGGGTTTGAGCGAGGTTTTCGAGTTCATCGTCCTGGCTAGAAGATACCCAACCGGAAATCATCCAGGTTTGTCCTAGCGTTAAGTCTGTGGTGGGAAACTCTGGGGTTAGGGTTTTGAGTTGGCTGAGATAATTGACAGAATTTTGCGTATTTTTGGGGTTAGCGGAACGGTCAAATACAAAGGCTTGAGTATCACCTAAGTGAAAAGATTGATAGTTTCCATCGACGAAAAAATCGTCCAGTTTACCACTAAATTTTAGTTGATCGTCTATATCGTCTAATGGAGTTAAATAATAAACATTACTCAGAGAGGCTGTAACATGATCGTGTAGTTGACGCCAAAACTGCTGATCTGGTTTTAGGGTATTGCTGGAATCAAATCCTAACCCCTTGATCAGAGTATAGGTAAATAAGTCAAGGGTTAGATAGCTGTAATTAATCATTATTTTTATGCCCAAACAACCGAGGAAAGAGGGATTTTAATTTAGATAATAGGGTTTGTGCCTCTTTCTCCGGTTCGGGAGATTGTAGACTCACCGCCATTAGGTTTTCTAGGATTTCGGGTTCAGGTTCGTCTGAGGGATTGGGTTCATCGAAAGACATCCATATATTTAGTTCGGTGGATTCATATTGATTTTGAATCTCCAGACGGGTTTGTTCGTAAATCGGTTTAATAGTTTCATGTTCGGCTAACTCCAACAGGCGATTGACGGCGGCTGTGGGGTTTTCTGTAAATAGGTGTCCGACTTCGTTAATTTGGTGTTTTAAGTCGGGTGGGAGAGGTTTAGTTTGTTGAGTTAAGGCTTCCAGGAAGGCGTAAATCGTAACGACTTCTAAGCTGTTGATAGACGATTTCATCACAAAGCGTATTATAGGGTGAGATTTGGGTTTCGTTTTCTGCGGCGTTTTTCTGGGCGCAAGCCTTGCGCCCCTACGATAATTATATAAGAATGGCTTGTCAATTCATTGTAGTGCTAGCATATTTATCGCTACCCATTCCCAGTTTAAATGGGTGACAGCTTGTTACTTAAAACTCAGATATTGATCCCTTCTCAATAAGGCAAATTGTAGTAGTATGGCACACCGAATTTATGGTAGGGACACGATATTATCGTGCCCTTACAGCTTAAGCCAGAAACCCCTCACCCCCAGCCCCTCTCACACTCTGGGGAGAGGGGAGCAAGAAAGGTGTTATATTGCAGGCGTAGCTACCTACCTTTTTTATCATTAATTGTTCTAATTCCCCTTCTCCAAGGAAACAAAAGCGAAGCATCCTCTGTCATCCCCCATGGAACAAAAAGCGAAGCATCTGCTGGCTTCCCCCTTTTTTAAGGGGGACGGGAGGGGGATCTACAAGCTGACAGGTGTAGGTTTTTTACTTTAGGGTGGGGATAAGACAAGGGAGACAAGGAAGGAAAGTAGACAAGGAAGAGAAGAATTGTATAGCTCAAGAAGTATTCGGAGTAAAAACTGTTCGTGGAAATAAACCATTTAAG
>NZ_JAVKEA010000127.1:0-40683 GCF_040221695.1 Coleofasciculus sp. E2-BRE-01
TAAATGGTTTATTTCCACGAACAGTTTTTACTCCGAATACTTCTTGAGCTATACAATTCTTCTCTTCCTTGTCTACTTTCCTTCCTTGTCTCCCTTGTCTTATCCCCACCCTAAAGTAAAAAACCTACACCTGTCAGGGGGGAATGAGGGGGGTTGGGAAGGGGGCTGGGGGGTTAGGTTTTTCCAATTCGTCAGCAGTATCCTGGAGCCTTCTGCCTCCTGCTATAACAAATTAAATACATAACAGCTTATAATTCCTCAGTACCCCTCCAGATGTCTCTGTCGTGATTGCAATTTATCCAGGCAGCTTCGATCCGATCACTCTAGGACACCTCGATATCATTGAGCGTAGCTGTAAGCTCTTTGAGACTGTCATTGTTGCCGTACTCCGCAACCCGAGTAAATCGCCATTGTTTACAATACAAGAGCGAGTACAACAGATTCGCGGCTGTACCCAACATCTCTCGAATGTCGAAATCGATAGCTTCACAGGTTTAACCGTGGACTATGCCAAACTAAAGAATGCTCAAGTCTTACTGCGGGGACTACGGGTGCTTTCAGACTTTGAGAAGGAACTCCAGATGGCGCATACCAATCAAACCCTCTGGGATGAAATAGAAACCGTTTTTCTCGCCACGTCTAACGAGTACAGTTTTTTAAGTAGTAGCGTAGTGAAAGAGATTGCCAAATTTGGCGGATCTGTTAACCATCTTGTTCCCCCGCAGGTTGCCCTAGATATTTGCCGATGTTACGCCCAGAGTCATCCCGCATCGAACCCAACCAACTCCCAGAACCCAACCCCCCAGAGAAACGCCTTTCCTCTGGAACCCCCGATGTAGATATCCAGCGAGAACTCACTAAGCTAGAGGAGATGCTGTTTGATAGCCCACACATCCCCTTGACCAAGTACACGTTGATTGATGAAGAAGCGTTCTTAACCCAATTGGATGTAGTGCGGGCGAGTCTACCAGAGGCGTTTGAAAAATCTCAAAAGATTGTTCAGCAAGGGGAAGATATTCTCCTACAAGCGGAAGACTATGCCCAAGAAATCCTAGAAGCCGCTGAACGACAAGCTCAACAGATTCTGGATGACATGGGGATTGTGCAACAAGCAGAACTGGAAGCCAAGCAAATTCGGCAACGGGTTCAGCAAGAGTGTGAAACGCTGCAAGAACAAACCCGGACTGACATTGAACAGATGCGCCGACAAGCCCAGCAGGAATTGGCACAACTGCGCCAACTCGCACTCGAAGAATGCGAAGACATTCAAAACGGTGCGGATGATTATGCTGATTCTGTACTCAATAGTATCGAGCAACAGCTTACTGACATGCTGAGAGTGATTCGTAATGGGCGTCAGCAACTTTACCAGGATGTACCACCCGGACAACCGCAAGATAAAGACGGGATTGGCGGATCGGGGTCTCGTTCATCCTCAGCGTCACCGAAAAAGAAGAGTGGGTAAGGGTTAAGGGTTGTCCCTGTTCCCGCCCCTGAGAACCTTGATTTAGAGGAATAAAATTATCATGGAGACTGACCAACCCGTCACCATAGATAACTTTGATTTCATGCTCACGTCCATTTTGTCCAGAAATAGTATAAAGAAACTGCTGACGCTCAGACTCTAAGCCAATAAACTGATAATTGAGTGAGTCTAAAGAGAATAAATCCTTGTATTGTGATATGATTCCCCTCAACTCGTCTTGACTAAACAAGGTTTCCTCAATATTCAAAACTCCGCTCAGCTTGTCAATATCTTGGTTTTGAATGGCATCTATATACCGTTCTACTAAACGGTTAGCGTAAACGGAATAGAGCAAAAATGGATCATCTAGCCGAATGGTTTGGTCTTGATAAACAGCAATCTGTTTACTAAGTCCACCATTGTTAGCGATGCGGTAATTAAAGCGTTGAATCGGGGTTCGATCGCCTGTTTCACCCAGTTGTTCAATACCCAGACGCTCAAAATCAGTTATCTCTTCCTCTTGAAAATAAGCCTGATAATGATTGAGTGCCGCTTGCACATTTTCAGGGGCGCGATCGCGTTCCGTCAAGTAGGGCATAAAGAAGTTAACATTTTCCTGATTAATTGCCTGAATTGTGGCAGCAATTAACACATCAGCATCTGCGGGTGTTAGGGGTTTAGCCGTTTGAGCGTCGGGAACTTGAGTTATGGTTTTTGGTGGTACTGTTTCCCCTTGACTAGACACCGTCTCGGCTTGAGAGCATCCAAAAAAGAGAACGCTGCACAGACTAATTATCAAAACGATGGACTTATTCATACTCGAATCAGGTAAACGGTTTAATGTCGCCAAATCTTCGTCGTTGGCGCAACGACTACTAATAATTCTCCATCTGGACTAAACTGAAGTCCGGGCAAACTCATGTCAGATTCAATTCGAGTATAAGAAGAAGGATTTGATTATAAGGCTATCTGTTTCTCCAGAATTTAACTTCCCCCATCCGGCTCATACTTTCGGGTAAGCTTAATAGTCAGGAGTTAACCCAAGACTGCTAGGATAAGCTCTAATTTAATTTTTTTCCAGACGTTCCACCACAACACCTCTACAACCCCTACTTCCCATTCCCAGTTAAGGATTCCCCACTCTCAACCATCAACTCGAATTTTGTCTGACGACTTAAGTTTTTCACCCAAATGGGTGACCTAAAAGCATGATGTCAGAAATGATATGACCACTTATTTTATAAGTAGTATGTTTCAACGTTAGCGTTAGCAGGATTACAAGCCTACAAAGTCAGTTGCTATATCTGAACATCTGAGCAACAACCACAGAATTAACAGGAATTACCAGGGCGTAAACCATGACAGAAATTGCCTTAAACCTACTTCAGTTACTGTTGATTCTCTTGACCTATTGTTTTCTGATCTACCAAGTCTGGCGAAAGCAAAAAAAGTTATCGAAAAAATGCGCCTCCCTGAATAATGGTATGAGGCACTGTTGTGTCAAGTACTTCAAGCAGGATGAGTCAAGGAAGATTCCCAATTTCTATAGAATCAGCAAACCCGTAGTTTTAGAATATGGTTATAATCGCGGTCGTTGTTTGATCCAGGAAGGAAAAAAACTCAAAGAAACGCTTCAATTTCATACTCAACAAACAAAAATAATCTTATTCCATGCAAAATCACCATTAGTTCAGTTACCGAATTTAATTAGATTTACCTCTAAAAATTCCGAAGATGAGAGTGTTAGCTACGCCAATTATTACTTTTTCGCCACCAATCCATTGGGGCGACCTGATAATCAAAAAACCAAACAACTCTTTGCCCAACTTGAATTTATTTTTAAGCCTGAAGGCGTCAGAGTTGTCAAGCAAAAAACCTGGATAAAAATTTTATCCTACCTCTGTGTCATTGTTGCGATTGGCAGTGTTTTCGTTGCCATTAACAGTGGTTCTCGTGCCGCGTTCCAACATGGACCAACCCTAGTTGCGACGACCAAGCAAGGTGAGGTTTTTACTGCCACCAGTCACTATCTTTATCAGTTCGATGCTCAAGGTCAAGTTCAAAATCAATACTCCCTAGAGACTTTAGGTATTAAAGATTTAACTGATCTTTATGCCCTTGATCAAAATCAATTATTAATTGCGGATTGGCAGCAAGGAAACATCCAACGATGCCAACTTGACCAAAGTCGTTGTGATCCATTACCCAGTTTTCAGCATAATTCCCCAGAGTCTCCCATGTTTAAGGGAGCATTTAAATTTGTGGTTGATGCTAAACACAACCTAATTTATGCGACAGACGCCGGATGGCATCGCTTACTGGTTTTGGATCAAGAAGGGCGAGAACTTGAAAGATTGATATGATTCAATCCCCTAGACCAGAAATTCGCTGTACTCCACAGGAAGAGCCACGCAGCGAAATACCTCTAGTGCGACTTTTTCAAGCCGAATTCGAGAGGGATATGGAGTACGAATTAAAGGGAAATGCGATCGCCTTAGAACCAGCTCACGAAGGTCGAGTTTTTCCCATCTTTGTGCAGCAAGATAACCAAGGGTTTTGGTGGGTATTGGTTGGGGATCGTAACTTTAATCGGGATGACCTGTTACGCTTTGATCCAGACTGGCAAAATCCGATTCTGGTTAATCTACCGGGTTCAGAGGATATTTCCCATATTGCTGTGGGAGCCAATCAGCTAATTTTGACCCAACCGAGTCGCTATCGTTTATTTTCAGTCTCTTTAAATGATCTCACTGTTAAGCCCTTTGGTGATGACAGATTTGAGGCGATGATGCAACAAGAACAACAGGCAAAATCCAATTTATGGTTGCTTTACCTGTTCAGTTTATTGGTTCCTCTGTTAGGATTATTCGGCTTAATTGTGTTGGTCATTTTCGATCTGCAACAACAATGGGCTGATATTATTAAGTCTTAGGCTAAAGGTAGTACATGATTAAGCGTTTGCCGTCAAGATTTAATATTTTCCCCATACCCCATACCCCACACCCCACACCCCACACCCTGTCTCTACCAAGGTGTATTGCACCCAATCGAGAAGTGCGATAAAGCTTCTGGGCTTCGTACTTAATTTTTGGCAAGAATGTGCCAGCCCCTACAAAAATCCTGTCTCCTGGCTTGTTTCCACCTCTAGCGAGATTATCCGGTTTGAGGTTTTATGTATCCTAGTTGAGGCATACTCATAATGCAAATATTACAAGATTTCACCAAAGGGCAGGCTACCCTGTAGGGGAAATAAACACGATTACACGTTCAATTACATTCTGACGAGAGATATATGACACAACCAAGCTTCGGAGTCATCGGTTTAGCTGTGATGGGAGAAAACCTAGCGCTCAATGTGGAAAGTCGCGGGTTTCCAGTGGCGGTGTATAACCGGACTAGCTCAAAAACAGAAGACTTTATGGCAAAGCGTGCCCAGGGCAAAAACGTCACCGCCGCCTATTCCCTGGAAGATTTTGTCAAAACCTTGGCACGTCCCCGCAAAATCCTGGTTATGGTTAAAGCTGGGAAACCGGTTGATATTGTCATCGATCAACTTAAACCCCTGCTCGAACCGGGCGATATGATTATCGATGGCGGGAACTCCCTCTACGAAGAAACCGAACGCCGCACCAAAGACTTAGAAGCCACAGGACTCGGTTTTGTCGGCATGGGGGTCAGTGGTGGCGAAGAAGGAGCGCTCAAGGGTCCTAGCTTGATGCCGGGAGGCACGGATACGGCGTATCAAGAGTTAGAACCGATTTTGACCAAAATTGCGGCTCAGGTGGATGATGGACCTTGTGTCACCTATATTGGTCCTGGGGGTGCAGGTCATTATGTGAAAATGGTGCATAACGGGATTGAGTATGGCGATATGCAGCTCATTGCCGAAGCTTATGATTTGCTCAAACATGGCTTAGGATTGGATCACAAGCAGCTTCATCAGGTGTTTTCCGAATGGAATACGACCGATGAGCTAAATTCCTTTTTAATTGAAATTACGGCGGATATCTTCAAGTACATTGACCCGGATACGAATCAGCCGTTGGTTGATT
Organism: Coleofasciculus sp. E2-BRE-01; assembly: GCF_040221695.1. NCBI lineage: Bacteria > Bacillati > Cyanobacteriota > Cyanophyceae > Coleofasciculales > Coleofasciculaceae > Coleofasciculus > Coleofasciculus sp. E2-BRE-01. The sequence continues at coordinate 5,518 of NZ_JAVKEA010000127.1, forward strand.
TGATTCTGGATTCTGCCGGACAAAAGGGAACCGGACGCTGGACGGTGGTTAGTTCTTTGGAATTGGGTGTACCGATTCCCACCATGTACGCGGCGGTGAATGCGCGGGTGATTTCGTCCTATAAACAGGAACGAGTCGCGGCAGCGAAGGAGCTAATCGGGACGACGGGTAAATATGAGGGAGATAGCCAAGCGTTTATCAATAAAGTCCGTGACGCGCTTTATTGCTCAAAAATGTGTTCCTATGCTCAAGGCATGGCATTGTTGGGTAAGGCTTCGGAGGAGTTTAATTACAACCTGAATTTGGCAGAAACCGCCCGGATTTGGAAAGGGGGTTGTATTATTCGGGCAGGATTCCTGGATAAGATTAAAAATGCCTTCAATGAGAATCCAAAATTGCCGAATTTATTATTAGCGCCAGAGTTTAAGCAAACGATTCTGGATCGCCAAGATGCATGGCGGGACGTGCTGGTGGTTTCCAATCAGTTGGGAATCCCAGTTCCAGCGTTTAGTGCGTCGTTGGATTACTTCGATAGCTATCGGCGCGATCGCTTACCGCAAAACTTGACCCAGGCACAGCGCGATTACTTTGGCGCTCATACTTATGAGCGAACTGACAAGGAAGGGGTTTTCCATACCGAATGGGCGCAGTCATAGAGATATGATCCGCGTCGGTTAAAACTGACAGCTTGCACCATTTTTAGTCAGCGCCGACAGCCGCCCGGAGCCCGGAGTTCAAACTCCGGGCTAATAGCTTAAGTCCATTAAAATGGACTACTCCCTTCCCCCAATATAATTAGGGCTTGCTGCACAAGATTGACTTTGCGATGAATTTGAACGAGATAGGTAGGGGTATCACTACCCCTACACTCATCTCAGAAGACACTTATTCTTTAGCCGCCCTTACGGATTGACTCGCTCTCCAGGTTGCCGTCCACCTTCATCGTTGCTACCACCACGGGGTGCGGAGTTACCAGGGTCACCACCTTCTGCACCATTGCCAATCCCTTGGTTGAAGTTGCGGTTCATATTACCCTGCTCTTGGTCATCGTCGTCATCATCATCGTCATCATCGCCCATGTCGTCATCGTCAACTTCTAAGTCATCATCGATGTCAGTGTCAGTATCATCAAAATCGTTGTCACCATCAGCCGGGAAAGTTGCATTATTATTGACACCGGCAGTATTGTCAGCTTCAAGCTCAGCATCATCTGCAACATCACCAAGTTCATCTTGAGAAAGTTGTCGCAGACCCACTAAACCTGGGAAACAACGACTTTGTGGACCAACTAACTTATAGCCAGCAACGACTGAGCCACTACCGGAACCCGATCCAGCACCAGCACCAGCACCAGCACCAGCGCCTGCACCAGCACCTGCACCTGCACCACTACCAGAACCAGCACCTACGCCCGAACCTGAGCCACTACCAGAACCAGCACCTGCGCCCGAACCTGAGCCACTACCAGACCCAGCACCAGCGCCAGCACCAGCACCAGCGCCACTACCAGAACCTGCACCAGCACCTACGCCCGAACCTGAGCCACTGCCGGAACCTGCACCAGCACCAGCGCCGCTACCAGAACCTGCACCAGCACCAGCGCCGCTACCGGAACCTGCACCAACACCTACGCCCGAACCTGAGCCACTACCGGAACCAGCACCTGCACCTGAGCCGCTACCGGAACCAGCACCTGCACCGCTACCAGAACCAAAACTACTACCGCCACCTGTTGTAACCAAGTAGTATCGATCGCCACCTCGCGCGTGATACTTAACTTTTACCTTCGAGCGGAACTGATACTGGCTGCTGCTGTTGAAACGAGCTGATTGAGAAATTTGGTAGTTGGTCTGAGTACTACTTGCTCCGCCGTTGAAGGCTACGTAGTTAGTGTTAAACGTGTTCGCACTCGCGCCAGCACCTGCACCAGCACCAGCGCCAGCACCAGCGCCAGCACCTGCCCTTGCCCTTGCCGATAACCTCGTACCTGCCGAACCACTGCCATTGACAATCACGGTATCACCACCGCTAAGGGTGTAGTTTATAACTGTGCTACCGCCACTTTCAACCAAATTGATTGTGGTGTCACCGAAAACGATATCTGTATCGAATGAAAGTGGGGAACTCGCACAAACACCGCAAACCAAATTCACATTGTCATCATCGCTGGGATTAGAGTAGGTATACCCACTTTCAATGTCATTCTCAACATTAAAGCTACTCACTCCAGCCGCAGCGTAGAAATTAAAGCGACCCCGACTCTCTCCCTCTAGTTTATTCTCACCCTGTTCAAACGTGAACTTAACTTTATCTTTGTCGCTATCACTAAAGCTGCTAAATGCTACACCGTCTGTACCAAAGATAGAAGCGTAGCCAGCCACAGCCCCTTCATCTTTGCCCTCAATTTTGAACTTGTCTAAATCAAGGCTAGTATCAATAATTCCTTCTTGCTCTATCTTATTGATATCATCAATGGTGATATCAACAAAGCCGAGTTCTCCCTTAAATTTGAACTTTTCACCGGAAGCGCCTTCGGTTTCAATTTCAAACTTCTTGTTGGCTTCACCGACGAAACGAAGGCTATCACTGTCTACACCTGCTAAGGTGTAACTTCCGCCAGCTAAGTCTTCCCCTTCAAACTTGAATTTGAGTTTTTCTAGCAGCGAGACTTCAGGAATTGTAACAGTACTCGAATCACCCAAAATATAGCTAGATGGGAGATTAATCAGCCCACTATTTAAGTCAGCCTCAAAGTCACCAATTTGTAAATCACCGAAGGTTGCTTCAAACTCAGACTGAGACTGCTGAGATAACGTCGCCTCTACGTTCGGCAAGAAAACCAGTGGTGCATCACCCATAACCGCAGGACTCACCAGGGTTCCTGGCAAATCGGAGAAGGTTTGGTCAAAGGAACTCAGCTCAAAGTTGAGGACTGTATCAACCTGATTATAAGGAACGATCACCCCTTGACTGGTATAGGCTATTCCTGTGAGTGTACCTTGAAGAACGCCTGTGTCTCCGGCGTCTGGTGTACCACTGGTATTAACGTCATCAAAACTAGCAGCGCTGGGTTCAAAGTGGGCGGTTGTGGTATTCCCATTGGTGCTTTCGATGCTCAGTTCCTGAATCCCTACATCAAATAGGGTGACATTCCCGCTTGTAGCGTTCATCCCTGGAACGAAAAAGGCGGCTTGACCTCCAATGGAACCGCCGGTCACTTCAATACCGTTAGTTGTGGTTTGGCTCGTCGTTGTCGCGGTTTGAGCGTCAGCCCCTGGTGCGATGACCACTGCTAAACCGCCAACTATCCCTAAACCAACCATGTAGCGTAGTGATTTGAGAATCATCTTGTTAGACTCCATCTGTAAATGAACGAAAGGAACCGAGATATGTGGTTGACTCCGAGATCTAACCCAACAGTTGGCTAGTTATGATTTAATCCTGAGCAGAGTCAGATCGCGAAGTATTTATCCAGAAGAGGGGATAAAGTACCCCAAGACTGGTTTGGCACTGATGTCCACAGGCTAAGAGGATGCAGATTCTTGGTCATTTGGTTAGCCTGTCTGAAGTTCAAGACGTGCCTTGATCAGGAGGGTTCCGTCAAAAAAGCAACTTTACAAGAACTTCATAACAACTTCAAAAACAGAATTTTAGCGCTGTTGGGAAGTATTTAAGTGTGAGAGTTTTGAATTGACTCACAACGTCATGAGTGTGAGCATTTTTCTAGAAGTGTTAGGGAGCAATATGCTCACACGACCTTGTAACAGTCGCACGATTGGGATGCACCCTATCCCATTCACAGTATTCCAGCGACTGCCCCAACCTTAGATTTCGGCTTAGAACGTAAAGGTTGTACGAATTGCTCCTATGGTAATCGTGTCATTGTCATCGTTATGCAGAGGATTGAAGATCACAATCACTCCAGGCGTGATGCTGATATTGTCTGCCACTTGCCAACGATAGAACACTTCCAAGTGAGTTGTTGTATCCGGTTGACCTCCCTCATCGAATGCATTGGGAATGCCATCGGTGGTGAAGAAACCTGGAACGTTCCTAGCTATACCACTATCATCGGTAATATCACTATCTGTGATTTTTGGCGGCTGACCGACGTAAATAGCACCTAAATTCCCTTCACCAAATAAGTCAGGGAAATTCAGGAATGCCATCCAGTTAAACGTTTGCGCGTCTCCTGAACCGTCTTCAAAATCCGAATCGGTATAACCTGCCCAACCGCCAACGGTAAGTTTGGGGATGACACGCCATTCTAAACCTGCACCAAAGGCGTTGGTATTAATTGGTGCTCGCAGGAATCCATTATTTACTTGCTGTAAAGCAACACGGTCATCCCCAACGCCAGTACCTAAAAAACCATTGGGTGAATAGGAATTGATGTACTGAAGGGATATATCCAGGGTATCTAAGGGTGAGACAACTAACTGTGCCCCAGCCGTGGTTGTCGTTTGATCTCCACCAAAAATTCCCCCATTTTCTGGCTCATCTGAAAGACTGGACGAGTAAACCCCTTGCAAACTTAGGCGAGTTGCAATTTGCCAGTCGAAGCCAATACCACCACTGCCATTGCCGATACTAATGACCGGGTTGCGCTGGGCGAAGCGAGAGAGGGGACCCGAACCTGCACTTTCAATGCGGTTAACGCCTCGGAAGACGTTGACTGGGTTAACCCCTTCTGGTCCAACGATTAAGGCAAAACTACTGCCAAAGAGTTGACGATAGTTGAGGTCAGTCAGTCGTAAATCGTTATCGTTGTCTCCTTCATATCCCAGACCAACAAAGTTACCCAAGGGGTCTCTAGTCGCAGGACTGGTGGTGCTACCATTCCCAGCTTGGAAGCTGGTGAGTAAAAGACTACGGGGACTCAATTGGGTGAACAGACTCAATTGGACATTGTTAATCACATTGACATTGGTGTCATCATCGGAAATGTCATTGCCAGCGAGTACAAACTCATCACCACTACGCCCCTGAACCCCAAAAATCGCCTGCCCAAAGATTTTAGTCGTTGTCGAAAACTGATTATCCTCCAAAAGGGCGGTTCGACCTTCTAGGTTATCCACCCGTGCCCCTAGAGTAGCGATTTCTGCCTCAAACTCCAGCACCAACCGCTGCAGAGTCTCTAAATCTCCGGTGGGAAACTCGGAACGCCCTGCAATTAATCGCTCAATTTGCTGCATACAAGCATTCAACCCAGCAGCAAATTCATACCGAGTCATCGCCCGATTCCCCCGAAATGTGCCATCCGGATATCCGGCAATACAACCATACCGTTCCACCAGACTCCGTAGTGCTTCATACGCCCAGTCTCCGGGAGAAACATCTCTTAATTGAGACACACTGGTCACTTGACCCATCGGGTCAGATTCCTCTACCGCTTCTAGGGGATCAACGAACAGCGGATCAGCTACAGGGGGATCACTGCTGTCTTCTACTTCTGGTAAGGCTTGGGCTAAGTCTTGAACTTGGGTGTCCCCAAAGGTGTCTTCGGACTCGATTAGGGAATCCATTGACGTGATCATTCCAACTTCACTGGTGGCAGATACCGCTAGTTCACTGGTGATCTCTGCTTCAGTTATTGGGGTAGCTGTCTCAACCGGAGAATTCACCAGTCCCGTTTCAGTTGACAGAAACAGTCCTGGGTCTACTCCTGACGTTTCAGTCAGCCGAGCCAAATCTGTCGGCTGTTGCTCTGAAGATTCAACAGGCGTTGCTTGCGCGGCAGAGAAGCTGGTCACCCAGCAACCTAAGGTAGCAAATATCAAGGCTGAAGACGCCGTTTTTCCCAAACGTCCATAAGTCGTCATGGTTTTATAACTCCTCAAAAAAACCACACTCGCCCTCGATTCTAGCCATAAATAAGAGACAACTGTCAATTAGCTCTTTTTTCCTTAATCAAAGCTAAGTTTCCTTTTGGAGAAAGAGAAAAGGGTACGGGGAACAGGAAACGGGGAACAGGAAACAGAAACAAGGAATTGAGGACTTTGACAATTCTTAACCTAGTTAACAAAATTTATGTTCAGGTAATTAAGGGCGGGTTTTACCGATCGCCTTCCCTCGATGTCCGATAACTTGACTGGCGAGAGTTTTTCTAGAGGAGCAGGACTATCTGTAAGGGTAAGATCTGTCTGTGTACCTCACTTACTGGAAAAGCGCTGTAAGCTGAGGAGTCGTCATATATCTATACAAAGACAGAGAGTCCTGATTTTCCTTAACCCCTTTTTAACCTGAAAGACTCCAACCCAAGTCCCCTCAACTGGCACTCCTGTCCCTTCCCGCCTTGAATTACGGGGTTTCTCGATAGACTATCGATGAAAAATAATTATTAACTTAAGTAGGGTTGAGTTGCCGATTGGCTCAGGATTTCTAATCTAACGATCCCCGATCCCCGGAAAATTGTCATAGTTACTTGTCATTTCGTAAACTTATGCCAACCAAATCTCAGGAATAACGCTAAGATCGAATTCATTTAGTTGAGGAATGCAAGGAATGGGTGAAGCAAAACGTCGTAAAACTGCACTTGGAGACAAGTACGGTCAAGAGGCGAGACTCTTCCCCTGGCTCCCAATTAGTAAAAGTCAGGGTGAGCAGTTCGTCAAACTGACGACTAAGGGCGCTTGGATTGGCATCGGCTTACTCGTAGTCTGGTGGCTAACTGTGCGCTTTGTTGGACCGACATTCGGTTGGTGGCAAATCAATTAGCCAATTCCCACCGATGGACTAGGCGGCAATGGTATCCGATTGAGTATTGCCATTGTGACTGCTGATACAAATCATTAGGAATTTGTATCAGATAACTTGAGGATTGCCCCCAATGACTTGAGCTACCTAGAGAGCAACTCGTCTGAAGTGGGCTAGAATCGTGGAGCCAGATCATCAAGCTGGAATTGCTCAGATCCCTAACTCTGTTAGTCAATTTGAGGAATCAGCCGAAGACAAGGCTTGCTCATATTTTGCACTGACCCCTCCCAAAATAGAGTCTTAAATCCTTAAGAAAGTATAAAATCTAATATTCGTAGGAAAGGTGTTTGGAGGATTAACGTGTTCATAAGACTTGCAGAGCAACATCGTCAATTTGTACGAGATTTAGTCATGAATCTTCAGGCTTTGGCGATCGTGCTAGAAAACCGAGGCTACTTGGCATCATGCTATACCTGCGGCAATCAAATGAATAGTGCCTCATTCATGGTTAGTCTGGGCGATAGTCACCTGATTCGTTTTTTGGTCTCCGATTACGGGATCACTTGGACGGAAATGCGCGACGATCGCGAACTGATGAAACTAGAAGGCGCTGAAGCGATTAGCCAACTTCAGGACTTAGCGGATCTGGTCAAATACCAAATTCAACCGTCTGCTGAGGTTCGTTATACTTCTCCAGCGCGATCGCCAATTCACTCTGAGCGCGAATCGATTGAAGTGATTGGTTAAAAGTCAGAGTGTTTGGAACATCACCGTTTCCTTGTCTTAAGGCAAGACTTCAGGTAACGCGAGGCGAGAGGTTAATGAGATGGTGAAAATTAAGCCCTCTTGCCTCTGGCGTTTACCGATGCCAAGTTGAAATACTATACCTCAATCTTCGGCAAAAATGTAACGATGTAATTCACTCTTGTCAGGTTCTGGACTGGTTTGAGCAAACTGTACCGCGTCATTGAGAACCTCTTGAATGCGTTTGTCGATCGCCTTGAGTTCTTCTTCGTCGGCGAGATTTTGCTCAGTCAGGTAGGTGACTAGCCTTTTAATCGGATCGCGAATTAGCCAAAAATCCTTCTCTTCTGAAGTCCGCAGTTCATCCGGATCAGCCAGGGAGTGACCTCGGAAGCGGTAGGTAAGGGCTTCAATTAAGGTCGGACCTTCACCCGCCCGCGCCCGGGCGACGGCTTCTTGGGCGACGGAGTGTACTGCCAGAACATCCATCCCATCCACTTCAATTCCCGGCATGCCAAAAACACTGGCTTTTTTGTAAATTTCTGGCTGGGAGGTTGCTCGTTCGTGCGCCATGCCAATTGCCCATTTGTTATTTTCCACAACATAAATAATCGGCAATTTCCATAAGGCTGCCATGTTTAAGCATTCAAAAAACTGACCGTTATTGCAGGCACCATCGCCAAAAAAGCAGGCTGTCACCTGATCAGCATTCGGATCACCTAAGGCGTCACGATGATATTTTGACGTAAATGCCGCTCCTGTAGCAACAGGAATCCCCTCCGCGACAAAGGCAAACCCCCCCAAAAGATGATGGGGTTCTGAAAATATATGCATCGAACCCCCGCGTCCTTTAGAGCATCCAGTGGCTTTGCCAAATAACTCCGCCATCACCTCCCGTGCGGGAACACCTGCGCTCAAAGCATGGACATGATCGCGATAGGTGCTGCATACGTAATCATAATCCCGGCGCATTGCCCGAATCACCCCCGTTGAAACAGCTTCTTGACCGTTATAGAGGTGGACAAAGCCAAACATCTTGCCCCGGTAATACATCTCAGCGCACTTGTCCTCAAACAAGCGCCCTAAAACCATATCTTCGTAAAGCAGTAATCCTTCGTCTCTGGTGATTTGACCGTCTTGAACTTGAAACTTGGGTAACGTCCGTTCCTGAACCATGGCGAATCGAGTATCCTTGCAGCAATTACTATACTGTTATTTTGTGATCAAAACTCAACGTATTCGCGGGAGTCCTCACCCTCAACTCTCGTAGGGTGAGGAGGGATAGCGGGATGCCGGAAGAATGGAGGCATCCATCTTTTTCCCTCTTACGCTACACATAAACCGTTATTTCTCCTGATTAACTCGACTTTACTAGGAGCAAATTGCCCGATACGTTTCCATGTGTAGTCGCAAACGGAAACCTTCTGAGCCTTTTTGGTATCGGTGAATCCGCTGACGTAGCCAATGTATGACTTCCCAGCTTTCTCTGCTCTAACCAAATCACCAATCCTAAGACCAAACGGGGTAATCGTTCCACCCTTACGCTTCCTGACCCCCAACTTATCCGGTACTTCAAAGTGTAATTGACGGCGGAAAAACCCATACTCTTTCCCCCGCTTCACCGCACCGGGGCGGGTGATAATTTTAAACGGGGAGGGGGTCACGTTAACGCTACCCTTGTGGGTGTAACCGTATGAGTTAGAACCAGTAAACGGGACATATTTGATGAAATACCCGCAAGCCAGTGTCACCCCATCAACCGCGTGAGTTTCCGGTTTGGCTATGGACTTGTTAGCCTTATCCTTCTCTAACCCTAGTTGGGTTCGGAGTTGGGATGTACCGTTCCCATCCTTTTGCCAACCGTGCCGGACATAGACAGGGGTGATACCCTGAGCGTTCGACTGAGCGCTCACGCCGAAGTCTTGTCGAAGGGCAATTTTTTCCATCTGGGATATTGCCCAATCCTGACCAACCATCACTGGGGAAAATCCCTTCCCCGACTTGGCACGTTTGCGTTGGGTTTGATCTACATCGGCTTTAACCCGCTCATAACCAATTGCCGTCACCGGAAATATCGCAGCCAATTCCATAACTGTCCGCAACTCCAACTGCCGGGAGGCTTTAATGGATGGGGGTATTTTGTGACCTTTGCGATTATCGAACCTGCATTGGCGGTGGTTACGTTGCTTGAATGGAACGTCTCGGTTGATCCGCCGCCCTCGCCGTCCCCGTCGCAACATGGCGCGGGTTTCCATCCGTTTTTTGACCCGCCCAAACGGGAGGATCAGGTGCAGTTGTAGCAGGGTACATTTAGCGGACTGAACCCCGACACCGGAATAAGACTTACCCGGATCAACTCCAACGGTAATGGGTTGCACCTCCTCAGCCGATGGTGATGTGATGAGTTGGACATAATAGACGCCCAGATCTGACCATTTCCCCACTGCTTTACCTTCTTTGACCCACCGTCTAGCCCTGGAGGGTTTGGTGGGCATCAGTGGCTTTCCTTCTTTACTGATTACTGGGACACGATTCATAGAGATAATCCATTCGTGTAAATGTTTACGTCTCTTAAGGCATTGATAGGGGTGTGTCCTGGACTTAGAGGGTGTCTAGAGATTCCTAGACCTACATCTAATCCGAACTAGAGAAACGTTCGGAAGTGGTTATCCCCTACCAACTCATGCCCTATTCATGACTTCCTGGCAGGTTCCCTCTGCCAATCCCCGTCCTCACGAAGTAGGGCGGGGTTCATGAAAGCTATTTTTCAGTTAGGATAGGCAGTATTGCTAGAATGACTACTATGTTGGGGATGCTATAGGTTACTATACATGAATTCAGTTGTTGCAGCGCTGGGGAAGTGAACCGTGCGAATTCCGCTCGATTACTACCGAATATTAGGATTGCCGATCCAGGCGACACCAGAACAGCTTCAAGTCGCCTATCGCGATCGCACTCTCCAACTTCCGCGTCGGGAATATTCGGAAGTGGCGATCGCGTCTCGCAAGGAGTTGCTGGATGAGGCGTATGCGGTTCTCTCTGACCCGGAACAGCGCTCAATTTATGATGCCAGCTTTCTGGAGAAAACCTACAACCCAGAATCTAGCCCTTCTTTACCCCTGGAATCAACGGCGACGGATGAAACAACCGCTACGGAGGCGATTGATCCCAATAACCCCAGCTTAGACATCAGCAAGGAACAATTTGTTGGCGCTTTGCTGATTCTGCAAGAACTTGGAGAATATGAACTCGTCTTGCAGTTGGGACAGCCGTATTTGCATAGTCGTGACAGCATCAGTTTGGATAAAGGTCACTTAGGTGACCCGCAACTGGTGCGACCCGATATTTTCCTGACCTTGGCGCTGGCGTGTTTGGAACTGGGGCGGGAACAATGGCAGCAAAGTCGGTACGAAAATGCCGCTTTGTCCCTAGAAACGGGTCAAGAATTACTTCTGAGTGAAGGTTTATTTCCTACGGTGCGGGGCGAAATTCAAGCGGATCTCTATAAGCTGCGTCCCTACCGGATTCTGGAATTGCTGGCATTACCCGATGAACAGATTGCCGAACGGCGTAAGGGTTTACAACTGTTGCAAGATATGCTACAGGAGCGCCAAGGGATTGACGGCAACGGGGATGACCAGTCGGGGCTGAGTATTGATGACTTTTTGCGGTTTATTCAGCAGCTACGGGGTTACTTAACGGCGGCTCAACAACAAACCCTGTTTGAAGCAGAAGCCCGCCGCCCTTCAGCCGTCGCCACCTATCTGGCGGTTTATGCCTTGATTGCGAGAGGATTTGCCCAGCGTCAACCGGCTTTAATTGCCCGGGCGAAACAAATGCTGATGCGTTTGGGGCGGCGTCAGGATGTGCATTTAGAACAAGCCGTCTGTGCGCTGCTGTTGGGTCAAACGGAAGAAGCCAGTCACGCTTTAGAACTGAGCCATGAATACGAACCGTTAGCCTTTATTCGGGAACAGTCTCAAGGCGCTCCGGATTTGTTACCGGGATTATGTCTGTATGGAGAACGCTGGCTGCAAAATTCCGTATTTCCCCATTTCCGCGACTTGGCAGAACAAACCGCCTCGCTGAAAGACTATTTTGCCGATGAGCAGGTACAAGCCTATTTAGAGCAGCTTCCGGAATCGACGCCAACGGCTAATAATGAATGGTCAGTGACGGCTCAGAAAAAAGCCTACACGACAACAGGCGCATCCGCAGGTCGGAGTAATGGTCATTCGAGCGATCGCGAACCAGCCGTTGTGGGTTCATATAGCAGCAGAGAGCGCGATCGGGCAGCTCAGACGGCGAGTTTGGCAGGGGGGAGCGATCGCGCTTCGGTATCTGGTGTCTCAACGTTACCCGCAAGCCAACGGGTGGCTTCAGCAACGAGTCGGGTGGCAGAACCTACAACTCAAGCCATTAATTCTTCTGGGGATTCACCAACAAACACGGCTGTCAAATCACCAGACTCAGGGCGTCAACCAAAAACCCGCTCACAAGCAGATGCGGCGGGTCGAGTTCGGACGACACCGACATCGGTTACTGGCTCCTCTGAACCCGGACATCTAGATCAGTCAGCTCCAGGACGCCTGCAACGACTACCGGAACGCCGCAAGGGGGCTAAAAACCGACGCTCTATCTTGCTGGTTATTGCTGGAGTCGTGGGTATCGGATTAATCGGGTGGTTGTTAATCGCTTGGATACAAAACCTCCGCCAAAGTTCCTCTGCGCCAGCATTAGAGGGTGAACAGCCCATGGTGGAATTGGCTCAACCTCCGATTCCGATTCCCGAAGCCGATAGTCAGTTAATCGCACCCGGAGGTCCGCTGACCCAAGATACCGCCCAGCAAGTGATTCAAACCTGGCTTTCGACGAAATCGCAAGTGTTCGGACCCGATTATCAAATTGATCGATTGGATCAAATTCTAGTTGATCCAGTTTTGTCGGTTTGGCAGCGGCGGGCGCAAGCGAATCAGCAACGGAACATTTATGCCCAGTATAATCACCAGGTTAAAGTAACATCCGTGCAAACGAATCCGGCTAATCCTGAGCAAGCGAGGGTAGAAGCAGCGGTTAAAGAACAAGCCCGTTTCTATCAAAATGGTGAAATTAATCAGGCACTTTCATACGATGAGAACTTGCGGGTTCAGTATGAGTTGGTGCGTCAGGACGGTCAATGGTTTATTAAAGATATGGCGGTAAGGTAGGTTATTCGTCATTTGTCATTCGTCATTTGTACTAGATCCCCGACTTCTTCAAGAAGTCGGGGATCTCATTAAAGGTGATTAGAAGCTAAAGGTTGTGCGAATTGTGCCTACCCAAATATCATCATTTCCATCATCGTGATTGGGATTTAAAATCACATAAACTCCTGGTGTAAACAAGATATTATCGGTAATCGGATACTGATACTGTGCCTCGATCAAGAAAGAGGTATCATCATCATCGTCACCACCATCAACATCCGTAAGTTTCGGTGGTATACCTGCGGCAACTGAAAAAGCAGCCCCTTCTTTCCCTAGGTCAAGGAATGACACATTTGCTGCCCAAGTCCACAATTCAGCATTATCCCCTTCTCGGTCATCCGCTTCAGCTTCTGCGTTTATGTAGCCACCCCAACCCGCAAGGTTAATCTTGGGAGCAACCCGCCAGCTACCTTGAATGCCAAAGCGCAAAGCAGAGGTCGCAACTTCACCAAACGGTCTTTTTGCCCGTGGACTACCTGTGCTACCTGATAAGTTGACATCTTCACCGGGATAGTAGGAATAGCCAAAGGCAAACCCTAGATCTAATTTTTCTCCCAGTGCTAGATTCAACTGAGACATGGCAGTAAAGTCTCCATCAAACACCCCATCCTTATCGAGTGGACTGTTACTTTCACCCGTCAAATACCCTAAATCTAAACTCAGGGAATCGCTAAGCTGAATATTGGCACCTACGCCTTGTTCAGCATTATTCCGGAAGACAAAAGGATTGCGGCGATTGAACCGATTTAAAGCACCTGTGCCACTACTTTCAAGAATAGGGTTGTGAATTTCTGCGATGTCATTGAAATCAAAGCCATTAGCACCAACAAAAAGCCGGATTTTATCGCCCAGAGGGAAACGGTAATATAAGTCATTGACTGCAACATCATTATCAGAAGCCGCTTCAAACCCTTGACGAGCCATTTCTGTTCCTGTCGCTTCATCAAACTCAGGCGTATTTCCAGCTTGTAAGCGAACTCTTAAGCGATCTTCTCCCATGAAGCTGGTATCAAAGTTTAAACGAGTCCGATGACTGAAGGTAAGATTGTCATCCACATCTTCATCGCTATCCGCTTTTTCATCTCCAAAGGCACTCGCCAGGTTAAAAATAACTTCCCCTTTCAGTTTGGTGGTAGTAGAGAACTGATTGTCTTCTAAGAACGCCACACGCCCTTCTAGGTTATCCACTCGTGCGCCTAAAGTTGCCAATTCGGCTTCAAATTCCTGAATTAACCGCCGCAGGGTTTCTAACTCAGTTTCATCAAAACCACCCGTGCCAATCAAACGTTCAATTTGGTTTAAACAGGCATTTAAACCCGCCGCAAATTCGTAACGAGTTAAAGCGCGATTACCGCGATAGGTGCCATCTGGATACCCAGCAATACAGCCATAGCGTTCCACTAAGCTTCGCAGCGCTTCATACGCCCAATCCCCCGGAGACACATCTCGCAGTTGACCGACACTGGTTACTTGGTCGAGGGATTCGACTCCATTTTCACCACTGTAGCGTTGGATTTGTTCTAAGAGTTCCCGATTAGAATCAGCAGTAGTATCGGTCGGACTTAAGGCTGGACTAACATCAGAAGCGATTTGAATAGAATCAATTTCTACTGACGTTTCAGACAACTGACGATTCAGTTCTACTGTAGATTCGCTGGTGCTTACTCTTTGGTCAGAAATCTCTGCATAAGCATTGCTAGCAACAAATAGAGAGAGTCCGAGTAGGGCGGGACTGAGTTGTAGTGTCTTCCACACAAGAGTTGATTTCATTGATACACCTTCCTCACACCGAAATAACGGTTAACGGGAAAACTATACAACACCATTGCAGCTATTAACAATAATTAAGTAGGGTGGGCAATGCCCACCAGCCTTAATTCAGTACCATTCCACCTACAATGCTTATTAGTTTATTTTTATCTAAAACTGGCGTTAGCGCTAATCATAATTATGCCTCATCATCAGAAGTTTTTTTCTCAAACCCTAGCCAGAATAGCAAAGCATCTTCGACTTGCCCTAACTGCTCTGAGTTTAATTCACCCAGTTTTCTCAGTAGCTTAACATGAAGAATTGTGATAATGCTCTGGACATCGAAGACTCCTGGTTTCAGGAATCTGGCTTTGATATTTACCTCAAAACGGGAACCTCTTGGACTTGTAGTGTGAGGCACTAGAGTAACTAGCGCACGATCTTGGTTGAGAGTAGGTATACTGACTAATAAGCATGGTCTAACTTTTGCCACATAGCCCAGATCGACAAGCCAGACTTCGCCACGATCAGGACTACTCATAATCGGCTTCTTGTTGGTCTAGTGTCAAGAACAACTCTTCAGCATTGAATACAAAATCTTCATCTGTCAATGGTGGAAAGTCAAAATGGACAAGCCGCTTCAAGATTTCTACGGCAATCTCAAGCTGCTCTGAATCAGGCAACTGATCAAAGGTCTGAAGAATCTTTTTAGTTGATGCAGTCATGAGCTTTAATCCAGCATATATTTAGACGTTAGCATAGGCAATTACTTAAGCGATCGCGTGATTGATTAATAAAGATGAAAATTAATCGGGGTACAGCATTGCTGTACCCCTACACCTGATGATTAAATTGTCAATGACAGCTAAAACAGGCTTAGAAACTGAAGACAGTGCGGATAGTACCGACAAACTGGGTATCGTTGTCATCATCATGTTCAGGATTGAAGATGACAAAAGCACCCGGAGTGATAGCGATATTGTCAGTGAGTTGATAGCGATAGAAGGCTTCTAGGTGATAAGAAGTGTCGTCATCTTCACGAGTAGCTATATCGTTGTCTGTGGTTTTGGGTGGCATCCCGAATATAAAACCAAGTTTATTACCCTCACCACCAACATCTAGGAGTGCTAAGTTGACAGCCCAGTTCCAAATATCGGCATCAGCATTTTCGTTAGCACCCGATTCAGCTTCAGCGTCTTGATATCCAACCCAACCGCCAACAGAAAACTTGCCAAATAGTGCGTTGGCTTGTATACCATAGGCATCAACCGAAGTCGCCGTATCGTCGTCACCAAAAGGATCAGAGGCAAAGCCACTTCCTGTGCTTCCTGTAACGTTAACCTCACCGCCATTGTAGTAGGAGTGCAGATAGGTTGCTGCTATGGAAATATTCTCAGTCGGTGTAAAGGCAACCTGACCTAGAGCAGCATAGTTGCCGTCAAACAGACCATTCTCGTCAGAAGGATTGCTGCCGCCCCCATCAACAACGTAACCAGCAGACAGTGACAAGGCGTCGCTCACGTTAAATGTTGCGGTTATTCCCGGACCACCCGTTTCAGCGCGATAGATGGGGTTGAAACGCCCAAAGCGTGAGATAGCACCACTACCACTACTAGCAAAGTAAGGATTGATCGGATCAATAACGGTATCCTGATACTCTACCCCAGTAGCATCTATTTGCACGGAAATTTTTTCACCGAAAGGAAAACGATACCACAGCTCATCAATTTCAACATCGTTACCGTTATCGCCATCAAACCCTAAGCGGGTCATGTTGGTACCCGTTAAATCCCCGCTAAATGAACTAATATTGCGGGCTTGCAAACGGGTTCTCAAACGGTCTCTTCCCGTAAAGCTGGTTTCCAAGTTCAAGCGTACTCGGTCAGCGAAGATGACATTAGTTTCATCGTCATCACCAACAGCTTCAGTGGAATCACCAAAGGTGTCAGCCAAGGCAAAGATGACTTCCCCTTTCAACTTAGTCGTCGTGGAGAATTGATTGTCTTCCAAGAACGCCACGCGCCCTTCGAGGTTATCCACCCGCGCACCCAGGGTTGCCAATTCTGCCTCAAACTCCTGAATTAACCGCCGTAAGGTTTCTAAATCGGGAATTTCGTCACCATTTACAAGCAAACGTTCAATTTGTTGTAAACAAGCATTCAAACCAGCGGCAAATTCGTAACGAGTTAAGGCGCGATTGCCTCGATAGGTACCATCTGGATATCCCGCAATACAGCCATAGCGTTCAACTAAGCTTCGCAGCGCTTCATACGCCCAGTCACCTGGCGAAACGTCTCGCAACTGACCCACGCTGGTTACTTGGTCAAGAGAGGTAGATCCTTCATTGCCATAGCGCTGGATTTGCTGCAAAACTTCCTGATTCGACTCAACTGAGGTATCTCCAGCCGCCGGAACGGGTTCAGGGAAGGTACTATCTGCCAGTTGAAATGCGGGACTAACGGTTACGCTGGGTTGAGGCGTATCCGTTGCTGGGATGGGTTCAGTCAGTGCTGCATCATCTAACGTGGGACTGATTGATGCTGTCGGTTCAGCGTCCAAAT
Organism: Coleofasciculus sp. E2-BRE-01; assembly: GCF_040221695.1. Lineage (NCBI taxonomy): Bacteria > Bacillati > Cyanobacteriota > Cyanophyceae > Coleofasciculales > Coleofasciculaceae > Coleofasciculus > Coleofasciculus sp. E2-BRE-01. Next base: position 22,514 of record NZ_JAVKEA010000127.1, read on the forward strand.
TTATCGCGGCTGTAGACAGATCAGCAGCCGTCTGATGGGAATTTGACTCAGCCGCCGATGCACCACTAGCGACGAATAAAGAGGCAAGTAACAGGACAGGACTTGCCTTTACCGTTTTCCAGAATAGAGTTGACATAATCATGAACAATCCTCACACCTACTTCCATGCCAAAACTGTAAACCAATTGGACTGAATGAGCAATAGCTTTTTTTCGTTTACTCAAAACATATCACTAATTTTACACTTTAACTGTTACACGTTTTTATCCTCTAAGAAATAGATTCTAAATCAAAGCTGTTGAGCTGGATACCACGAAAAGATTAGAATTATTTATCTGAATCAATTAATGTAGAAATGTGGAGATATAGCATATTACATCTCTATTAAGAGTATTTTATGCCATAGTAATCGGTTGGTTATCCAATCGCCGAATTGCGACGACGGCTGGCTTGGGTGGCTCGCTTGTACCTTTATGGGGCCAGTTAGACCCTAAAGGAACATAACGTTCTTGCCGGAATTCTTCCCCATCGAGGGTTTTTATCACAAATTCACGAGTTTCAGCCTGGTTATCCTTGCGGATACCGTATTTTTCCCCAGGGTGTTGTACGGCGAGGAATAGGGTTTTTTGATCAGGACTAAAAAAGGGTCCAGTGGTTTCACATTCCATCGGTCCAATGCCAAATAAGTAAGCATTTCCCGCCATTTGCCCAGAGGTGGGCATACACCAGATCGAATTGTTGCCAAAAATTCCCAGGATATCAGTTTGACTTATGGATTCACCTTGGTCATTGACCCGACTGGTTACGGGCTGATTGTGTTTGGAGGTAGATATATCCGTCACCATCCACACATTGCCATTGTTGTCAAATTCCAAATTATCGGGATTAGAAAATCCAGCGCCCCCTTCAGCGGGTTCGCCCCCCATGGCAAAGGAGTCCCAGCGAAATGTCATCGCGGCGGGATCATCTTGGTCTTCTACCAGACGCAGAATCCAGCCATATTCCCAGGGAGTTTCTCCTTGAGGTCCCTGGAAAACGCGCTTGTCGGGTCCGCCATCTCCCCCTGGACTCCCAGAGGTAAAGGCGATATACAGGGAACCATCCGCCGCCATATCTGTATCTTCAGGACGGGCGGTGGTGGTTGCACCAGCAGCATTAGCGGCAAAATGGGCGTCGATTAAAATTGCTCCCTGTTTTTCAATATCATTCCCTTGGTATAGATCCCCCAGTGTGGCAAACTGCTGTTTAAACGCTAAGGCTTCTGCATCGGTTGTCACCTCAACAATGCCTCCCTGGGGACGTTTGGGTAAGGGGACTAAGCTGCCTTCTACGGTACTGGGTAATACGGGGTTAACGGGGGTACTGGGTGTTAATGCCATCCAGCGTCCTGTCCCATCCGGTGCAAATACCGCCGCGTACAGCATTCCCTCGGTCATTAAACGGGAATTGGCTTTATCGGTTGGATCATTAACCGTGTTTTTGCTGACAAACTTATACAGATGACCCCCTCTGCGATCGCATCCCGAATATACCGCTAAGGGTTTCCCCGATACAACCTTAAACGCCACGGCTTCATGACGGAATCGACCTAGCCAAGTGTGCTTTGTGCCGTAATCATTGGCATTAGCCGGATCAACTTCTACCATCCACCCATATTTATTCCCAGCTAAGCCAAAAACATTACCTCGCCCATCGACAACGTAATCGTTAATAATAAACGGAAGCGCGGCGGGGTCAAAGGACGTACCATCAGCGTAAACGGGTTCTGGCACTTGGTCTTGAAAATTTTCCTCTGCACTGAATACCGTTCCCCAAGGGGTGGTTCCGCCAGCACAATTTTGGAATGTACCAATAATGCGATCGCCTAAGCCATCACTATACCCTTGTGCTTGAGTCTTGCGGAAAACCGCGACAGCAGGACCCGTTGCTTTAAGATAGCGATCGTCTGCTAATCCAGAGATTCCGGTAATCCGTCGATCCGCCGCAGAATTCGTCCGCATCCAGGTTCCATCAGCAGTTCGCCGAATTGAACTCACACCCAATCCCTGATCAATCAAGCCAGCTTGGGAAATCTGGCGAATTTTGGCTTTTAGCGGATCAGCATCGGGTAAAGCAAAGGCATTAATCTTACCATCACTCTTCGCCGCCACCGCTTTGACTTCCTCAAATGGTAATGATTCACCGATGACCTGAGAATAGGTTTGCATCCAGGTGCCACCGCTAATATATTCAAAATTAATGGTCAGGTATCCTTCATTTTGACCTGTTTCTATAAACGATAAATAATCATTGTTATAACCAAAGCGAGAATCCCCCACCGGATCTCCCCAAGCGCCGATAACATCGTAGGTAAAGCCTTCTGGTAATACTAAATCATCAACCACCTCATAGTGGCTGTAGGCTTCGATTTGTTTCGTTGAGTCTAGGCGATCGGTTTCTAACGGTAAGGGACTCTTGACGGGTTTAAAACTCAGATTATCTGTATTCGGGTTAATTTGGGGTAATGAACCAGAACCATTCTGAGCCGGAGTACGATAAGAACCCAGTGCTATCGTTCCTGCACTAGCTCCCAGAAATAGCAAAAAATCACGACGTTTGAGAGCCATAGCTCATCATTCCCCCTTTCAGATTTGGGTTTTATTAGAGGAATATCCTAGATGCAATGCAAGGATATCCTAAAGGGTGCAGGTTATAAAGGGGTAAAGTATTGGTAATCGTTTGGTTAAGCTGCTTTTAATGAACAAGGGCAGATTTTGTTGTTCCGTTATCGGTGAGGCAGGGCGGGTTTTGTTGTTTAGTTATTGGTGGGGTAGGGCGGGTTTTGTTGTTCAGTTATTGGTAAAAAGCTAGCGTTAGTTCCTAAACCCGCCCCTACAGTTCCTAAACCCGCCCCTACAGTTTCTAAACCTGCCCCTACAATCTTCTGCCTCCTGCCTTCTCTAGGAACGATGACCTGTAACAATATAGGTCACTCGTTGACCGATGTTGGTCGCATGATCAGCCATGCGCTCGATATGACGAATCGCCAAGACCAAGAGGACAATTGGCTCAACTACGCCTGGAATATCTCGCTGAAAGGCTAACGTGTGATACAGCTTGTCGTAAGCATTATCGACTTTATCATCTAATACTTTAACCGCTTGTCCAGCCGTCGCATCTAGATCCGCTAATGAGGCTAAACTTGATGCTAACATCGCTTGAGCATGGTGGGACATTTCTTCAATTTGGGGCATACACGGATGAGGTGGGTAAGCGAATAATTTGACTGAAATTTCCGTTAAATCTTCAGCATAATCACCAATCCGTTCCAAATCTCGGATTAACTGCATCAATGCACTCACCAGACGTAGATCTTGTGCCACTGGCGATTGAAGTGTGAGCAGAGAGGCACACTCTATTTCTATATGGCGGTAGTAGCGATCAATTCGTTTCTCAACGGAGGTAATTTCCTGGATTGCCTCCAGATTTTGGTAAAATAAAGCTTGATGACCAAGGCGGAATGAATTTTCCACCAATGCACCCATCCGCAGTACATCCTGCTCTAAGCGGTTAAGGGCGCGTTTAAAGTGATTGCGATCGCAAGGGCGGTTTGCAGAAGATAGACTCACCTCATTCTAGTTTGTGGCTGGATACCTCCTGCATACTGTGGTATGGGCTGGGAGGAAAGCCACACCTCCTAACTCAATTTACTGATACAAAGTGGTGGGTAGAAAGAAGTACAGTTAGTTTTTACCCAATTGCCTAATCGTTTTAGGCGTCTCCCCTGTACGGGGTACAGTTAGCCTCGTCCATACTTGGTATGGGCGGGTTAGTTGACTTGCCCTAGGACAAATTCAATTCTGTCTACTTCTATTGATAGCAGATCTAGGTTAAATTGGAGTAAAGTACCCTGCTGGCAAGGGGGGAAGTGTTGAGTGTCAACCTTTGCACCTCATCTGTTCACCTCTGCACCTCTGCTCCCTCAAGCCAATTCAAACTCCAAACTCCCTTGTCTCCCCTTCTACCATCTCATACACTTTACCTTGGAAGCCAATGCAAGCTGGTTGTGACCAGCCGCGATCAAAGGAAACGGTGAGCTTTTCATCAGTTAGTCGCAGTGATAGCCAATGCCCTCGGTAACGCAATCGCAGGCGTACATCATATAATTCGTTGGGCAGAGACGGATTTAACCACAAGACCTGATCGCGAATATCCAACCCAGTATAACACCGTTGCATCAGATCCACTGTTCCCGCCATCGCTCCTAAGTGGATACCTTCAGGCGTTGTACCTCCCTGAATGTCATCAATGTCGCTATGGAGAGCCTCTTTAAAGAATTTCCATGCTTTTTCTCGGTCAGATCGGGATAACACCCAGGAATGCACCATCCGGCTGAGCGTGGAACCGTGGGAGGTTCGCTGCATATAATAGTCGATATTGCGGGGGATAGTTTCAGCATCGAAGGGGTAGCCCATATATTCAAATAGATCCTGCAACGTCTCCGACGAGAACAGATAGAACAACATCAGTACATCCGCCTGCTTGCTGGCTTTGTAGCAGTTCGCATCCTCGTCTTCCGCCTCTAAGATTCGATCAAGGCGCTGGATATCACCGTATTTTTCCCGATAACCTTCCCAGTCAAACTCCTTGAGATTCTCATACCCCTCAAACTGGCTAATTATTCCTTCCTCATGGAACGGCACAAACATCTTACGACTAATCTCTTCCCAGCGAACCAGTTCTTCGTCCCCGATGCCCAGAACCTCGGTCAACTCTTCGCGGCGCTTTTCGTCGAGTAAGCTTAACACGCCACTGGCACAACGTAGTACCCATGCCGCCATCACGTTGGTGTAAGCATTGTTGTTGAGTCCCGGTGTATCGGTATCGGGATAATGGGTGTGGAATTCATCTGGACCCATAACGCTACGGATCTCATAGCGATCGCGCTCTGCGTTATATATCGTAATACTTGCCCAGAAACGAGCCAGTTCCAGCAAGAGTTCTGCGCCGTAATACGAGAGAAATTCTAGGTCATTCGTCGCTTGGTAGTACCGCCAAACGTTATACGCAATTGCCGCATTGACGTGTCGCTGAAAATTGGAGTTATCTGGAATCCAACGTCCAGAACGAGGATTCAGGTGCAATTCCTGGCTTTCCTCGCGTCCATCACTACCACTTTGCCAGGGAAACATTGCGCCCTTGTACCCGGCTGTACAGGCTAAATGCCGCGCTTCGGTGAGGCGGCGGTAACGGTACATGAGCAGAGAACGGGTCAATTCGGGGAGGCGCAGATTCAGGAAGGGAAAAATAAATAACTCATCCCAGAGGATATGTCCGCGATAAGCTTCCCCATGCCAACCTCGTGACGGTACGCCTACATCCCGATCAATGGTATTGGGCGAGGAGGATTGCAGCAGATGGAAGATATGTAACCGTAAAATAAACTGGGTTTTCACATCGCCGTTTTCCAGGTTAATATCCGCAATACTCCAGAGATGACGCCATTTCCGCTGGTGCGATCGCAATAAATCAGCAAAGCCTGACGCTCGGCGTACCGTCTTCCTAGCTTCTAGTCCAGGTTCGCTGATGGCAAAGTCCCTGGATGTATAAATCGCGACAATTTTCTCAACCCGCAGTTCCTTCTGTTGCTGACAGGGTACAACTAAGTGCTGGGCAATCCGTCCATTCTCATCCCGACGTTCTCGCTGAGTCGGCACCACCACATCGCCCTCGAAGACTTGGGTTCGCGCCGCTTGAGTCATGCGGATATGAGATTGATTGGTGCAAACACTTAGAAAGATCGCGTCTTCGCCTTCATAGCCAGTCTCCAGGATGTCCAAATGCTTACTATTAAGCTGTCGATAACGCTCAACATTCTGATTGGATACAGTCCCATCGAGTGCCGAACGAATCTCGATTTCTCCTGACCAATTATGGGCAATTAGCCGCCATTCAATCGCGGCTAAATGGGGGTTTTCTTGATGCACAATCCGGCGGCTGGTGAGGGTAAATTCGCGCTCGTTGGCGTCGCGGAACCGCACTTTTCGTTCCAACACGCCACTCTTTACATCTAAACGATAGGAAAAATCCAGTACGTCAACGGCATCAATATCGAACCAGTCACCATCTTTGGGGCGAAAGTTCAGGGGAAGCCAATTGGGAAAATTGACCAGATCTTCGCTTTCCAGGACACGACCCGCTATATTGGTTTCCAGCCGATTATACCCCCCAGCTAAGTAAGTACCGGGATAATGGGGACCTCCGGCATTCACCTCCTCGAAAGCGCCGCGTGTGGCAATGTAGCCATTCCCCAAGGTACAAAGCGCTTCTCGTAATCCCTGTTGTTCGGGTTTCCAGTTGGGATAGATTAGTTGCCAATCGTGCGTTTGTCGTTCAGCCACGATTCAAATTCCTTTCGTTGAGTGTCTTCAATAATGCTTGAAAAAACTGCTTCACCTCGTCGGGGTTTTGCAGATAATAGTTAGCCTGGGTGGGTTCGTCTGGCATACCCACGCGAATGCCAATCCCGCGATCGCGTAATGCTTGGAAGGCGTCTTCATCGGTGGTATCGTCGCCTAAATACATCGGCAGCACATCTGGGGTATTGATGTCAAGTTTATCCAGCAACCAACAGATAGCACGCCCTTTATCCCAGGGTACGTCTGGCTGTAGTTCAAATATCTTTTTGCCACTGCTTTGGCGTAGCTGTGGATGGTTTTGAACCACCTGATCAACAATGGCTTGAATCGGTTCTATATCTGACTCAGCCACTTCTCGATAATGAAGTGCGATTGCAAACCGTTTCCGTTCCACCTTTGCCCCAGGAATGGGTTTAAGTTGTTCCCGTAGCTGGTTTTCCGCCTCATCTAATTCCGGGAGGCTGGCTTGGGCTTGCTGTTGCTGCATTTGGATACCACCGCCTGCTACATCAAAGCCGTGGCTACCTGCATAGTAGAGTTTATCGATACCCACCATGTTCTGCACATCCGCCAAATCCCGTCCACTGATTACCGCCACAATTACCTGATCGGATAACTGTAGCAGTAGCGATCGCATTTCCTGAGACAGGGTAGCGGCTTCAGGACGTTGTACAATCGGCGTCAGCGTACCATCATAATCGGTAAATAAGGCTAATTGGCGATCGCGCAGCCGAGTTTCAATTGAGTTAATTTGTTCTAGGGCTGAGGGTAGGGATTGAGGGGTTTTCTCTGGCTTAACCGAGATATCGCGTAAATCGCGAACCACGACATCCGCACCATGTTGGCGTAAAGCGTCACCACCGCTATCGCGTACCACACCCACGACTAAACCAAAATGTCCCGCCTTTGCTGCTTTCACACCAGATATCGCATCTTCGACTGCGATCGCATTTTCCGGTTCCACAGCAAGTTCACGGGCGGCTTGTAAAAAGATATCGGGTGCAGGTTTACCGTTGAGGTTCAGTTGTGCAGAATCAACGCCATCAACTTTTGTATCGAACAGATGCGTCAGCCCCGCCTTATCCAAAATCGCTTTACAGTTGCGACTGGAAGAGACAACCGCCGTTTTCACGCCCTGGTTTCGCCAGTGATGAATCTGCTCTACTGTATCAGAATAGGTTTCCACGCCTTCCTGTTGCATGACATCCAGAAAAAGCTGATTTTTGCGATTCCCCAGCCCACAGATGGTTTCCTGATCACTGGAATCATCAGGATTTCCTTGGGGTAATTCAATCCCACGGGAGGCTAAGAAGCTTTTTACCCCGTCATAACGCGGCTTCCCATCCACGTACTCGTGGTAATCCGCATCAATATCAAAGGGCGTATAATCATCTCCCTGGCGTTGGGAACGTTGGTGCAGATAATCATCAAACATCTGCTTCCAAGCTTTAGCGTGTAAACGCGCCGTCTGGGTAATGACGCCATCGAGATCTAAAATGACCGCTTTATACTGGTTTTCGCTCATAACTTAGCTGATAGTCGTTCACCACTTGGCGCGATACCTCCGGAATAGTTTCGGACGATTGCACGACCAAAAGATCAAGGAGTAATCCTTATCTGTTGGTTAGTGTACTGGGGGATTAAATGGTATCGCCTCAGTCTTTAGAGGAATTTGCGCTGTCGGGACGTATTACCATGAGTTGACACAAAAATCCTGTATCTTGGTTCAGATTTTACTCTAATCGCCAACAGGTCAAAAAGCTTACTGGCTTCTCTGTTTAGATCTTTGTTAACCAAGCGTTAGATCTTTCTTAAACATTGTGCGATCGCGTCACCCAATGTAGGGCAAAAGGCAGAAGGTTAATAGCCGCCATGTAGGGGCGACCCGCTGGTATAAATGAACAACTCTATCCACTCAATTGGGTCGGGTCGCCCTGTTCTCACCTGTTGGTATCAGAACCTGATTTCTTAGGATTAAACGGGTTGACAAAAAAACTATTTCTATAATTCAACAAACAGTATAATCGGAGAAGGTTTGCGCCTATAGACTCTGGTTAATTCAATTGCCTGCCTTCCCTGGCAGAAAATTCTTGAATATTCCCTTCATCCTGTTAATTTGCCTGCTCGCCGCCATGTAGGGGCGACCCGCTTGCATCAATGAACAACGCTATCCACTCAATTCGGTCGGGTCGCCCTGTCCTCACCTGTTGGTATCAGAACCTAATTTCTTAGGATGAAACAGGTTGACAAAAAAACAGTTTCCATGATTCAATAAACAGTATAATCGGAGAAGTTGTGCGCCTATAGACTCTGGTTGATTCGATTGCCTGCCTTACTTAACAAAATTCCAAACGGTATCTCTTCATCAGCCAAATAATAGTATCCGAATAGCCTACAGCGTCTAGATATTTTGTGCGCGGCTGAGTCAAAGGACAAAAAAAGAGTATCGTTTCCCCACGGAAGCCGAATGGGAATATGCCTGTCGTGCTGGAACTACGACTCCTTTTCATTTTGGCAAGATTATTACCACTGACTATGTGAACTATAACGGCAACTATACTTATGGCGAGAGTCCCAAAGGAGAATATCGAGGACAAACCACACCAGTTGGATATTTTCAGGTTGCCAATGCTTTCGGACTCTACGATATGCACGGAAATGTATACGAGTGGTGCGAAGATGACTATCACGATAGTTATAAAAGTGCGCCAACAGATGGCAGTGCTTGGTTGAGTGATAAAAACACTACAAGAATACTGCGCGGCGGTAGTTGGGACTTCTACCCAAATAACTGCCGTTGTGCCTACCGTTACTATGACTTCCCCGGCTTCAGTAGCTTCTCTTTCGGGTTGCGTGTGGTGAGTGTCGCACCCAGGATTATTCCGTAGCCTTTTCTCTTTTACCTTCTTCCCCTCTTAACTTTTTTGGCTTCAAAGCCGTAATTTTGTATGATATGGAAGTCCATTTAGTAATAGCATTTAGCGGCAGATAAGTAATCAAAATTAAAATCTATCATGTCAAGCGATCGCGAGTAACTTTTCGTCCGAATCTGGAGAGATGCTTCGTTTCGTTCCTCCGCTTCGCTCTCCAATGACATGATAGAACGCAACTTGGTATGAGTCGTCTTTAGACGACTTGAGCTTTTAGCCAAGAACTTGAGTTCTTGGCTGGTTGGCTGGTGTTAGGGCTTACTGAAAACGGGTTCAAAGACTTACTTTAGCGTAAAGAAAATAAATTTATTTCATGATTTTATCTCGACTTACAAATCTCGCATTTGTTGCTCCACACTCATCGCAATTTGCAGCGCTTCATCGAGCAAATAACCATACTGATCCGTTGGCGGATTAAGTTCTCCCGCAACCAAACTGGTTAAATTATTCTCTAATGTAACCATCAATTCATCCGGTCGTGCCATCACCCCTTGTTTCGTGCGAATAATTTCTATCTTAATTGCTTGCAGTAAACTGTTTTTAGTTACCCGTAAAGCCCTCAATACCTTTTCACCTTCTAACGAGTTATCCCCTTGCAGATTATTTCCAGTCCGACTCAGTTGATTCAGCATGGCTAGGGATTTAACTACACGATTGTACTTATCCACTTGCCGTAACAACTTAGCTACAGATTTCCAGCGTTTTGCCTGATTCACAAGCCAAATATTTCCCAATGCCAAAATTAAGACTGATCCCGCCAAAAATAATAGAAATAAATTGGCAATGTCCGCCCCATCACTTGGTAAATTCTCCGATCGCTTCACCGCCAGAAACCCCACAGGCATAACAAAAATCAGAATTAGACCTAAACTAAAGACCTCAATAAACAGGAGCGATCGCAGATGTTGCGGATTTCGCCAAAATACCCCACGGTAAACCGTTGTCACCAGTCCCGCACTTAGATCTAAACCCCCGCTTTGCTCTAATTCCGCTGGAGTAATCGGCAATTCTGCTACATCATTTAGCATGAACGTATCTCCTGGACGATGAAATTATTTGGTTTAGTTTAATCCTAGAGCGTGAGTAAGAGTTTTCCAAATATGCACATAGAAATTACTCTCTAAGGGACGAAACAGCGCAAAGTCTTTTCCTGGATTACCAAAAAAGGGTCGCAGTGACCAACCCAACTGACTGCCAACAAAACCGTATAGAAATAACCAAGCTTGCACAACCTTCAAATTACGGGATTTATCCGTATCTTGAGAATGAGAATGCAGTAATTTCATGCTTTGGTAGAAAAATTGGACACCGATCACGCCAGTTAAGGCAAAAATGACCACATTGAGTAACTTAAAGAAATTGTAATCATTCACCGAGAGCAGGAAAAACAAGACCACGGGAACAAACGCCAAAAGCATGACACTGATCACTGACGTGGTGGCTAAAAGCAACACCAAATATTGGCGAAAGTTGCGCTGTGAACCCGTCACCACCTCGAAAATATATAAACTGGGCAGACAAACCAGCAGTGTGATTAAATAAAGACCCGGCAACTTAATCGCTGAACTAATCGCCTGAAGCCAATGACTCGACGCCCCAATCACCAAGCCGTACAACGCCAGAAAGGAGGCACTACACACTAACAATGAAACAATTTTACGGTCGAGTCCGATGTCCTTCTCAACCTCGGTTAAAAATGCCTTGCGATCGCGTAAAAAAGACATCAAACTGGAAAAGTGATTCATCCTGTCCTCCGGGTATACAAGTCGAATCTCTACATTCCTCGACTATAGCAGGAGCGCAGGGAGAGCGAGTTTTGCGGACAAGTGGGTCACACAAACTCGCCTCTACAGCTATGGGTCAATAACATCCCCACCGTTCTCAGCTACTGCTGGGAAAATGTACGACAATGATAGACGTGTCTTGCTGCGTCCGTGCGATCGCCTCCGGTTCTCCCCCCAATGTAGGAATCGCCAAAAGGTAGCTGGGATGGGTACTTGCCGTCAAAATCAGTAAATCATGACGTTGCACCATCCGCGACACATTCTGTACAAAATTCCCCCGCACTTGCACCAACTCACTTGTATTTGCCAACCCCCACTCCCTTGGCTGACAGGCAAACTCCCCGACTCCCGTCACCACAATCACCAATCGAAACGTGGCTTTCAACGCCCCTGCTAAGGTTTGCGCTAACATCACCGTCGGTTTAAAGGTTACCGATACCGTCTCCTGATCCGTCGCCGCCAACACCACTCGTGCAGTATTCTCAATTGGCTGCGAGAATCGGGCAATTAATACCGGAACCTGAGAGCGCCAGATAACATTATCAATCACACTGCCAAAAAAGCTCTCACGAGTCGTGGAATACCCCTTCCAGCCGCAAATAATCAACGTCGCCTCTCGTTCGGCTGCGGTGCGGGTAATCCCTCGGTCAATCGTATCATCTACCCGCCCAATCGGTTCTACTTTGGTTACGGCTGCATGGGCGATGCGTTCCGCCGCCGCTAAAAGCTGGGTTTGTAGCATTTTCGCCTCTGGGGAAATGAGTCCGGTTTTATCCGATAAAACATGCAGCGGAAGTAAGGTTCCCTTGGCTGTTTTTGCCAAAATTAATGCCAATTGTAATAAATTATCTTCCGTCTTGGGATTCGCCACTGGAACTAACACCCGCTTTGCCAACGATGGCGGTTTTCCTTGATTTCCTCCCTCCTGTTGTCCGTGAGGTTTCACCTGTTTTCCCCAGCGTTCGGTAATCCAAGGCGAGGCGACACAGGTGACTAAAATCATGGCAATTATTCCATTTACGGTTAACTGATCTACCAGTTTAATTTCGTAGGCTACTGTAATCGCTGCCAAGGTAGACGCCGCCTGTGCCATGGACAACCCAAACATGACCATAATACTAGAAAATTGAAACCCAAACAGCTTTCCCGGTATCCAAGCCGCGCCAAACTTACTCACCATTTCCGCGCCAATCATCACTAACGCCACCAAGATTGATTTCGGCTGCTTGACTAAAATTAACGGGTCAATTAACATCCCCACAGAAATCAAAAAGAATGGCACAAATAAGGTATTGCCAATAAACTGAATCCGATTCATTAACGGACTCAATTGAGGAATAATTTGGGTAATCGCAATTCCGGCTAAAAATGCGCCAATAATCGGTTCAATTTCAATTAATCCCGCCGCGTAAGACACGACAAACAATGTGGCGAGGACAAAAATAAACTCTGCTCCTTCATCATGTCCAAATTGGCGAAAGAACCAGCGCCCTAGTTTGGGTACGCCCCATAATGTTGCTACTGTATAGATAGTGAGAGCGGGAATCAGAAATAACCAGAATCCTAGGGTCAGATTTCCGCCATCGGCTTTCACGACTACTGCCAGAACTAAGAGTCCCAAAACATTGGTAATTAATGTTCCTCCCAACGTCGTGGTTACGGTTTGTGTTCGCATTAATCCCAACTTGGTAAGGATAGGTAATGCCAAAAGTGTATGGGTGGCAAAACAGGACGCGACTAGAATGGAGGCTAGCCAACTATATCCCAGGAGTAACATTGCCACCGTACCCAGAATCATGGGTAAAGAGAATGTGGCTAACCCAAAAATTGCGGCTTTATCTGCGTTATATTTTAGGTCATCCAGGCTGGTTTCGAGTCCCGCCATGAACATTAAAAACAAGAGTCCCACCGTTCCCAAGAGGATGATGGTACTATCCCGTTCTAATAACCCTAAGACATTGGGTCCAACTATCACACCCGCTAGAATTAAGCCGACAATACCCGGAAGTCGCAACCGTTCAAACAAGAGTGGCGCGACTAACATAATTGCCAAAATGGTTAAGAAGACGGCAACAGGGTCTGTAATTGGACTCGGGAATAAAGCAACCGCCGTTAAGGTAGGATACATCATAGAGGAGGATGTTTTAAGGGTGTAGAGCGGGTTTAACAACATTGGTGTCAACTTAAGCTGAAAAAGAAAGCCATACCTTGAGCAAGAACCATCCCTAACCCTCCCCAAATCAACCCCACCCTAACCCTCCCCTTATAAAGGGGAGGGAACCGGGAGGGAAACGGTAGAGGGAACCGGGAAGGAACTCGAATAGCTTTGGTTTCCCCCTTTTTAGTATCCCTGATGTCCCTAAACCTGCCTTAACTGAATTATGAATGATTCTTGATAAAATGGGTTAGGTGACGAATAACATCGCTGGCTGCTTAACAAAGGACAAATGACTAATGACTAAGGACTGTTGACCAAGGATAATTACTATGGCATATAGTGACTTCAAAACTTTGGCTCACATTAGAGAATCCTTTGGGTTAAGTCTGGAAGAACCGGATGACTTATTTGCGGGCATCCCCGAACTGCTGCCCAGTGAGTATCTGCATAAGACGTTAACGGAAAATGTTTCGCTGGCGACGGCTATCAATACCGAAAAGGCACGGGCTGAGTTAATTATTACTCCTGTGCTTTTGGAGGTGCGGCGACACTTTGGGTTTAAAATTGGCTTTTTCTCGGGGTCGGAGTTCAATGTGGCTCCTAGCGCGGGTTTGAATGGATATTGTGATTATATTCTGACGGCTTCCCCAGACTCTTATGAAATTCGGACTCCTGTGCTTACTCTGGTTGAAGCTAAGAATGAAAATATTAAGTCGCGTTTGGCGCAGTGTATTGCTGAAATGCTTGCGGCTCAACTGTTTAATCAAAGCAACGAGGAACCGAGGGAGAGTATTTATGGGGCGGTAACTACGGGAACGGAGTGGAAATTTCTGGAGTTACGCGATAAGACTGTTTTTATTGATAAACGTGACTATTTTATTAATGAGGTGAGCCGGATTTTGGGTGTTTTAGCTATGCCGTTTCAGGCTAGTCCAGTCAACCTAGGTTTTGATACAGGAAATTGAGTATAGCACTAGGCGCATACGTTGGGACATTCCCCTATTGCCTATTGCCTATTCCCTATTGCCTTTTCACCTAATTTTATTGTCCTAACCTCAATGCGTAGTGCTATAAAGGGCAACTCGAACGGGAGTATGTCAACGCAAGTAGGTTGGGTTCTGAGAATGTAGGCTCTCGCTTTCTCGTACTCGCCTTTGGCGTTCCCGAAGGGTAGAGTAATCCAACGCCATCGCGCTTCGTGAATATTACGTGTAAATATGACTATAGGTGACTTTATCTAAACGAATGGTTCAATCCACTCTTTATGTCAATCCAACCACAGGTCAGGATAGGAATACCGGCTCTGCAGATGATCCCTTCCGTACCTTAACCCACGCGATCGGACAAGCTACGGCTGATACCACGATTTACCTGGCATCGGGGATGTACAATGCAGCTAACGGGGAGCGATTCCCGATTGTGATTCCCTCTGGGATGATTGTCATCGGCGATGAATCCAGTAAAGGTAAGGATATTATCCTGGTGGGTAGTGGTGATTATAATAGCCCCAGTTTTGGCAGTCAATCGATTACCGTTAGAGCCGATTCTCAAGCGGAATTGCGCGGGGTGACGGTGACGAATCCTGTGGCGAAGGGAACTGGGATTTGGATTGAATCCAGCGCCCCGATTATTGCGAATTCTACTCTAACTCGTTGCGGTCGGGAGGGGATTTTTGTCACGGGGACGGCAAAACCGCTGATTATGGATAATGAATTGAGTGACAATGCCTCTAGTGGACTCTTCCTGGTGCGAAATGCCAAAGGGGAACTGCGGCGCAATCGCTGTCAACGGACGGGGTATGGTATTGCCCTGAGTGATAATGCGGCTCCCTTAATTGCTGATAATACGTTAATCAATAATAAGGCGGGAATTGTTCTCTCTCGCCAAGCTAAACCCGTTCTGCGCCGGAATCGGATTGAAAATAATACCAATGGCGGGCTAATTGTCAATGGGTCTGCCCAACCGAATTTAGGCAGTCGTCAAGACCCAGCCGGGAATATCTTACAAGATAATGGTGATGTTGATTTACAAAATAGTACGTCATTGACCTTAGTTTCGGTGGGCAACTTGTTAAATCCTGCCCGTATTTCTGGTGCAGTTACCTTGAGTGCAGCAGAGGTTCCCGCATCAGCACTGGGTCCAACTCAGTTTAGTGATTTGGGCAATCATTGGGCAAGTCGGTTTATTCAGGAATTAGTCAAACGGGAGTTAATTAGTGGCTTTCCCGATGGCACCTTTAAGCCGGAAGCGAATATTACCCGTGCCCAGTATGCGGCGATTATTGCCCAAACGTTTAACTTACCGCGCCAGGTGGGGGCGACATCGGGTTCATTTCGCGATGTGGCGGATAACTTTTGGGCGGCGGCGGCGATTCGGAAGGCGGCGAGTATGGGGTTTATTTCGGGATTTCCGGATGGCACATTTCGCCCCCAACAAAATCTGACCCGAACCCAGGCGCTGGTTTCGGTGGTGAATGGGTTGGGATTAGGGAGTGGGAATGGCAACCTACTTTTGTTTTACCGCGATCGCGCTCAAATTCCTAGTTATGCGACAGACATCATTGCGACGGCGACACAACGACAATTGGTGGTGAATTATCCCCGCCCTCAAGAACTAGCCCCTATGCAAGCGATTAGCCGCGCTGAAGTCGCTGCCTTAATTTACCAGGCGTTAGTCTCAACTGGCGAAGCCTCGGCTATCTCATCTCCTTATATTGTTAACCCGGAGGGGTATGTTCCCTCGTTTACTGATATTCAAAATCATTGGGCGGCTGATTTTATTCGCCCTCTCGCCGGATTAAATTTGATTAGCGGCTTTGCTGATGGTAGCTTTAAACCGGATGCGCCCTTAAATCGGGCGCAATATGCGGCGTTAGTGGT
Source organism: Coleofasciculus sp. E2-BRE-01 (assembly GCF_040221695.1). Lineage (NCBI taxonomy): Bacteria > Bacillati > Cyanobacteriota > Cyanophyceae > Coleofasciculales > Coleofasciculaceae > Coleofasciculus > Coleofasciculus sp. E2-BRE-01. The sequence continues at coordinate 38,663 of NZ_JAVKEA010000127.1, forward strand.
GAAAGTCTTTAACCCCACACCCATCCGCCCCGCCACTCAATTTAGCGACGTTTCCGCCAACTTCTGGGCGTCAGCCGTGATTAGTCAAGCCTATCGCGGCGGCTTCCTCTCCGGCTTCCCCGACCAAACCTTTCACCCCCAACAAAGTTTACGACGGGTGGAGTTGATTGTCTCCTTAGTCCAGGGGCTTTCTTTACCGGAGGCAGAGGGAAACGACTTGGAAATTTACCAAGATCGAGATAATATTCCCATTTACGCCCAATCTGCTGTAGCGGCGGCTACTCAAGCCGGGATTATCGTCAATTATCCCAAACCCACCTGGTTAAACCCGAAAAAAGCCGCTACCCGCGCCGATGCCACGGCGTTTCTGTATCAAGCCTTAGTGCAACAAGGGCGTGTCAATGCTATCAATTCCCCGTATATTGTTCAAGAATGAGGGAGATGGGGGAGATGGGGGAGATGGGGGAGATGGGGGAGCAAATAACAAATGACAAATGACAAATGACGAATGAGATAGATTCAGCTATTTTTTATGCCGTGGAGTTACTCAGTCACTATGGATTTGAACTGAGGGGATATTCTGCGGCAGAATTAGTTGAGTTTTGGTTTGAAGACTATCCCGCCCAGTGGATTCGTTTGGCGGTGATTGAAGCCTTGTATCAGGGACGGTATAAGGCGATTTCGGTTGAACAAATTTTAGCCGTCTGGGGGCGACGAGAACAGCCTATCTATCGCTTTAATCATGAGTTTGAACGGTTGATTTGTCGCAAACTACCGCAAGATTTGAACGCCCCCGTTGATACAACATCCGAATCGATGTTCTTAATGGGGAGTTTCCCGAATATGTTTGAATCAAGTTCTACGGTTGCGGTGGCGGAGTCAGAGGAATTTGTTGTCACTGAATCGGCAACAGAATCTGTTGAAGCATCACCGCAAATGCCCGCCCAGCCTGAACCAGAAACAGAACGGGTTAGAGAGCGCGATCGCACACCTCCAGACCTACTTTCTCCTAATCCTACCAGTCTTCCTGATCCAGTGGATGGGTCTCGTCGCGAAACTAACCACCACCCCATTGATCAATTTACGCCACCGCCCGATGATTCGGACTTTTATCTGAAACTCAAACAAGTCGCCCAACCGTTAGAGTGTCAATCCAGTTATAAGTCATAACCAGGGAACACCTCGGCTTCGCTCGGTGTGTAACGGGGAACAGTCAGGACTTGCGGCTTGTTAAAATTTATTAAGCTGTTCGGCATTTAAATAGGGTATAATCAAAATAGAAAATCCGAAAAACGAAAAAAATATGCCAGCCAAAAATTATTTGAAACCTGAGCAAAAAGAAAAATTACAAGTTGCTCTAAAAACCGAGAATAATGCAGATATTAGAGAAAGAATTCTAATGCTATTATTGCTGAATGATGGCAAGACACAACAAGAAATCGCGGAGTTTATTGGTTGCTCACAAAATAAGGTATGCTATTAGTGCGTTCATGGAGACCCAGATAACTTGGAAAGTCTCAGAGATAGAAGAATGTCAGGGAACCATCAAAAAGCCACAGATAAATATATTGATATTTTACTGGAAACAATCGAAAAAAGTCCCGAAGAGTTCGGATACGAATTTGGTCGATGGACAACCCAAAGATTGGCTAAATATTTAGAAGAAAAAACAGGAATTCAGTTAAGTGGCTCACAGGTTCGGAGGATATTAGAGAGAAACAAAGTACGCTTACCTTTGGACAAAATATAGCTTGGAAGCAAAAAGAGACTCCCAAAAAAGAGAAGCATTTAAAGAAAAGATAGAAGCATATTTGAAAATAGAAAAAGAGAGTCCGGAGCGTCTCCAGGTATGGTTTTGGGATGAAAGTGGATTTAGTTTAAGGGTAATTAGAAGAAAGGATTGGTGTAAAAAAGGGAAACGAAAACGAATTAGAGGAGACCGAAGAAAGGGAAGAGTCAATGTCATGGGCTGTATGCGTCATTCAGATAAGAAGAGATTTGTCGAATTTCTAGATACAAGC
>NZ_JAVKEA010000128.1:0-23526 GCF_040221695.1 Coleofasciculus sp. E2-BRE-01
ATTAGTCATTAGTCATTAGTCATTAGTCATTAGTCATTAGTCATTAGTCATTAGTCATTAGTCATTAGTCATTAGTCATTAGTCATTAGTCATTAGTCATTAGTCATTAGTCATTAGTCATTAGTCATTAGTCATTCGTCATTTGCCATTTGTCATTCGTCATTTGCCATTTGTCATCTAATCCTAACTATCGAACCCAAGCCCATCTCCACCCCCCTAAAACTTGGCAACCCATCCACTCAACCCCTCTGCGTTCCTCTGCGTAAACCTCTGCGTTCCTCTGCGTTAAAAAACCACAACCTCTCTCCCCACAGAATCCAATCAAACAACCCCTAACCCCCCGATTAAATCCGACTGCCAAAATACTGACGAAATAATTCATAACGAGGACTAACACCATCCCCTTCCCACCGTACCAACCCCAAATTCTCCAAAACATCCGCCACCTCTGGATGCAATCTTACCGGATGATTAACACCAACAACCTGATTAAACACCGCCACTAACTCCGGCAATTGATGTAACTTTTGTTCATACATAAGCAAATAATCCCGATAAATTCCCCTCGGAGTCGCCGCCATTACCAACACCTCCTCCAATGTGACCAAATTTTGTCCAATTTGCTTAATCGCCTCTTGCACCAAATAAGGCTGTCCCCCCACCATCGCCATTAACCGATTCACCTGATCCCCTTGCCAATCTAATCCATAATGTTGCGCCAACTCTTGCACCTGTTCCCGACTCAATTCCGGTAACGCGATCGGAAGTCCCGTATTAAATGGCGACTGATTAATATCAAGTTCGCGATAATCTTCCGTATACACTAAAACCTGACGCAACTTACCCCAAATTGGGCGCGTTTTCGCATCCTCATGTCGCGTTCGCAGCATCCCTAAAAACTCCCCCGCGATTTCTGGATAGGGAAAAATTCGATCCACTTCATCTAACCCCAAAACCAGACAACTGTCTCCCGGTAACAGATGCTTTTCAAAATACGTCTTACACTTATTCTTACTATTGCCAATACTCCGCTGCCAATGTTCAGCCACTGGATTTTCTGACAATGAGTCTTGGTTCAGACTCAGCGTCACACTGGTACAGAACCATTGCAGAAATCGATTCAAATCTTGAAAATCCGTCGCCGTTGCATCCCGCAGATTCAAACTCACTGCGCGATAACCCTGATCCGCCGCATAATTCAACACCCGTGACATCAACTCGGTTTTCCCCATCTTCCACGGCGCTTTAATCCGCAGCAAACATCCCGGCTTCAGGATTTCCCGGTAACAGGTAGGTAGAATCCCCGGTTCACTATAACTATCTTGGCAAAGAGGAGACGCGATCGCACGGGAATCTGTCTCTGGATTCCTCAGTTGTTCTCCATGCTGCTGATATCGCACATACTCCCGCTTTAACCAGTCTCGCAAGCGCTTAAATTTCCCCTTTTTCTCCGTATTCAGCGCCGGACAAGAATGGGCAAATGTCGCATAAATTCGCCCCATTCGTCGTTGCAGCGTCGCCTCACTGATATGTAAATTGTCAGCAATTTTGGCATCAAGTTTTGCCAAATTGCGTTCCGCAAAGCGGAGACAGAACACCTGTCTCTCATCGGCATCAAATATACCCTGATAATCTGCAATTTGTTGTAAAAATGTATCCCACGACATAAACAGTTAGAGGTATTCAATAGTCAGCAAAATTGTCGGATGTGTTAGCATTCGCGCAGCATTCCCGAAAGGTAGCGTAACGCACCCTGACTCTATTCCACTAGGATATCACTTATAATCCAACGATTAAAATAAATGGGACTTGAGTCAACGATGCAAACGTTTATAGCGAAGACAGCGAAACGATTAACAAAGAATTCATCACTAATATTGATACCTTCTGATAGCTTTTGATGCCTTTTGATAGGTTTCCAACAAACCCTCACAATTCTATCTGATAGATAGCTGTGGGTTCAAATTCAAAATAAACCGATTTAATAGACTTATAAGCAAAATACAACCATCTGATCGATCAGACCTATTTTCCAGTTATCTCAACTCTCTCAGAATTTTCAGGAGTACGATTATGCTGAAATTCAAGCCAATTCTTTCTCTTACCGTAGTTGGACTATCTCTCAGCCTACTCAGTAGTGGTAAAGCCTCAGCCTTTAGCTTCAACTTTAGCCCAATAGTAGAAACTAGCGATTCATTCAGTTCCTTTACCAGCCTCGGATCAGGACTCGGTACCGCAGGCGGCAATAGCGGCTATAAGTTGTCCAATGACTCCAACTATCAAAACGGCAAAGGACTGGCAATTAACAATAATGGTCAAGTCGTCTTTTTTGCCGAACTCAAGTCAGGAGACCAAGGAATCTATGTTGGTACGGGTGTCAGCGCCCCAGAAATCATTGTTGACAACAAATCTTACTCTATATTTAGCAGTTTTGGTCAGGGACTATCCCTTAATAATGATGGCACTGTCGCCTTTTTTGCTGATGTCGATTCTGGTGGTCAAGGCATCTTTACCAGTAATGGTGTCAGTAACACTCAACAAATTGCCCATACAAGCGGAACCTATAGTAGCTTTGCCCCTGGATTATCTCTCAACGATAATGGCACGGTTGCCTTTCTTGCCAATCTCGATAGTGGAGCGCAAGAAATATTTACCAGTGATGGTAATAAAACGATCCAAATTACCAACTGTATAGGTGCTGGCTCATCCGAGCAACAATGTCCTCTCTCCAGTAGTATGCTTGATCCTCTTGCACCTGACATTAATAATCAGGGAATGGTTAGCTTTGTGAGTCACTACGGTGTGTTTACAGGGGATGAAAATGGCAACTATCTGATTATTTCCGATCTCACTAACTTTTGGAATGGTTCATATCGGGAAGCCAACATAAATGACCAAGGAGAAGTATCAGCCTTTGCTCATAATAATGGTGCAGGTCAAGTCATTTTTAAGACGAATGGCATTAATGGTGAATTGATTGCCGGGAACAATTATGATGAGTTAGAAACACCCGATACATTCTATAATGTTGGTACCAGTTCTATCAATAATAAAGGACTGGTTGCATTTATGGCAAATCAGGTCGTTGAAGAGTCTAGCGTCTTTAGCAACCAGGGTAAAGGTATCTTTGTGGGCAGTAATGCAGTCGAGGATAAAGTTATTGGCATTGGCGATACCTTATTCGGTTCCACTGTAGTTGATTTAGCCATGGATCGGCAAAGCCTGAGTGATGATAATGAGATTGTCTTCTGGGCAAAAATGGAAGATGGCACAGAAGGAATTTACCGCGCCAATAACATCGCTGACTCCCAATTTAATCCTTTGCTTCCTGATAGTACATTGGATGGAGTGTTCCGATTTATTGACGTGATTGGCGGAAAATGGTACGACCCACCATCTGCCTATGGTTTCCGCTACGAAATGACCGAAAATTCTTTATTTACCTCAATTTTAAACTTCCCGGTTGGCTTTGAAAATCCCTTCACTGTATCTGTAGGAGATACAAATCTGGGTGAATTTATACCCGGAGACAGTATCAATTTTGTCTCGCTTTTGGGTGGTGGTGTTTCTGAGTTTACGATTACCGGACTTGATGTTGATCCCACCAATCCCACAGCGTTCCCAATTAAACTAGACTTTGATACAGATACCGCGAGTTTCGATATGCACGCACTCGTGGAGGAAGACAGTCAGAACGTGCCTGAACCCGTTTCTGTATTCAGTTTGTTGACCTTTGGTTCAGGTGTTGTATTACTGCGTAGGCGGAAATCACGGCAGGTGTAGGGGCGGATTTTACAACTATCTTATCGGTTGCACCCAGATGTAATTAAACCCGCCCCTGCCAATGTTTTTTTGACAGATATACCGTAGGGTGGGTTTCGGCTTCGCTCAACCCACCGGCTTACCAGTCAGTGACATTGATCTATACCTATTGAAGCTTGGCTAGAGTTATTTATAGGTAAAGGCACAAACAAATAACTAACAAAATCTGAAACCTTGAAGGAGAAAACAATGTTGAACTATACCGCAAAACTTTCTATTTCTGCTCCAATCATCTCTATCGCCACCCTATGGGGTTTGCTATTTGCCACAAGCGAATCCGCTCAAGCTGCTACGTTTGCTCTCAATGAAGATACGACGGTTGATACGTTTACTGAATGTATCAACGATGGTATTGCCCTCCAAGTTGATAAAAATTCAGTCGATGAATCAGGATGGCAATATGCGGTTGATTCGTTTAATGATGGTGTGGATGGATTGCAAGTTGGTGGTAGTGGTAATCCCTATGAAATTCACAGTTTAGCGCTTAAGGAAACGGAGGACAGCATTTTTGTGGCGATTAATGCCAATATGTCATTAACAGGTGTTGATGGCACCAGTGCTGAGGATGGAAATATTGGGTGGGGGGATTTGTTCTTCAATTTTACCGATCAAGATTTCACCACGGCGAATAATCAAGGAGATTTATTCGGGGTACGTTTTGCCGGAACTAATGATTCGTTAGTCCCTAATCTTGGTCTTTATGGCAATGTCGCCGCTATTAGTACCACAGATATTAATAGTGGGTTTAGTAGTCTCACAGATTACAACCAACGAGTGAATGACTTTTGCCAAGGTGCTGACTGTAGTCCAAGTCTGGGAGATTTACCTGCTGATACGTCCTATTTTGACCAATCTCAAAGCTTAAATACGATGGGTTCCGGTGAATTTATCACCAGTCTTATGTATCTGTCTGAGTCAGAATTACTCGCGGCTGGCTATGACTTAAATCGCTTTGATGGTGAACATACGATCGCTCTCAAATTCGATAAATCAGGGATTTGCGATCGCGGTTACTGTACATCCGTCCCTGAACCCTCTGCTGGCTTGGGTTTAGCCGCCCTCGGCTTAATGATTGGCGTCAATCATCTCCGCAAGCGTTACTCGGCGTAAAAATCAGACGCCGCAAAGGTTACAGCTATTGGCAGATAAGAGTGCGTTCGCGAAGCGTGTCCGCCGGATGTATCGCGACTTCACTCATTGCTTAAATGCTCAACATTTTACATCTGTCAATAGCAAGCTTTGGAAGCAGGTTTTATGGCAACCTCAAGACGGATTCAAACCTTATCTATCGCTATAATTGAAGTAGTTAGTGCTGGACTCAATACAGTCCGTATTCCGCAACTAACACCAACTATTTTCAGTCCAAGCACACCGTTTAATTTTCAGCATGAGACGGAACAGACAGCCAATCAACCCGCTCGGAATATTTGCCCATCTCGCCCGACTCTCCCCTGTGCAGCACAACCCCGATAGATAAGAAGGGAACAGGAAACAGGAACGATGAAGGACGAACTATTACAGAATAAAACCTAATTTTCTGTACTTTTTACTACATTTTTGCCTGAATTTTATCCAGATTGCCCAAGCTGGCGATCCACTGAATACAGAGTTGGCGATTAACTTTGTAAAGGTTTGTTACAAAATCCTGACTATGTGCGTAAATGGGAGGAATGAACCCAGAGTAATAGTTAGAAAGTCAATTCACTGTCAACCCATCCAGGAAACTTATGTGGAACATCATTTTCATCGGATTAATCCTCTTTTACCTAGTCATGCTACCGCTTTTCTTCACGCGATGGCTAGGCTTTTTACAACGTGAGGAAAACCTCTCTCCCAAAGCCCAATTTCACTCGCTCATGTTTTTACTTCTTGCCGCTATCCTGTGGCCCCTAGTCATTCCCATCTCTTACCTAGAACTATTAGAACGCCAAGAACAGCTTCAGAATTTTTGACCAACCGGAGTATCAATCACATCAATCACGATTACCTCTCAAGTTATCTGAATTGAAGGAACAAGTCCAATGACTGCATTTACCCTTAACCCCAACCGTTGCGATGAAGACTACATCCATCAGCCATCACTCTTCAATAATCAGACAGTAATTTTTTCGCTTCATCCTTCAACCTATTCCATTTCTAAACGCTGCATCGATATTATAGGCTCTCTAATCGGACTTCTGATTTTCGGGGTTCTTTTTCTACCCATCGCCATTGCCATTAAACTCGATAGTCCCGGCGATATTTTCTATAGTCAAACCCGCCACGGACTTTATGGAAAACCCTTCAAAATTTGGAAATTACGCTCAATGATTCCCCAAGCGGATGCCCTAAAATCCCAAGTTCCCAATCAAGTCCAAGGACACCTGTTTAAGAATGACAATGACCCCCGCATCACCCGTGTGGGGCGTTTTCTGCGCGGAACTAGCTTAGACGAATTTCCGCAATTTTGGAACGTCTTAATCGGAGACATGAGTTTAGTTGGCACTCGTCCGCCTACCCACGATGAAGTAATCCATTACAACCCCCACCATTGGCAGCGATTAAACGTAAAACCGGGGATCACAGGCGAATGGCAAGTCAAGGGGCGATCGCAGGTACAGGATTTTGAGGCGGTGGTTGCTCTTGATTTAAATTATCAGAAACAATGGCATCCTGGGTATGATTTAATGATTATTTGGAAAACAATTTCCGTTGTTTTTGCCCGACTCGGTGCCTGCTAACGAACAGAAGGCAGAAGGTATAGATGTAAAGTCCCATTGCTTCCCCTGCTCCCAGACGCGCCATGGCGCGTCTCTACATTGCTTCCCCTGCTCTCTAACCTTACCACAATACTTATTCAGCAACCCCTACGGATTCAAAGGTTTTACCGCTAAATCGGCTAACGTAATCGTGAAATTTTGTTGCTTTTCAGTGGCGATAAAGGTAATAATCACCTCACAAGCAACCGCCACCGCCAGCATAACTAAATTTCGGGCTAAGGGATAATCACAAATATCATCATTGACTGGTGAGGGAACGCGATAATTATCGTTCCAAATGATTTCCGCATAGTCACTTGCCAATCCCACATGCAAACAGGGAATCTGCACTTGTTGACAATAGTCTTTCACCGCTTGACGGGCGACACTATTGTCAAAGGTATCAATCACTAACTGACTATCCCGAAGTAATTGAGAACAGTTGTCCGCCGTTAGTTCTTTGGCACGCCCATCGACAGTGACACCTAATGCACGATAGAGCGTATTTGTCAATATCTTAGTTTTATAGGCACCAATATCAGATTTGTAATAGGGTTGAGTAGAAAGATTGCGTTCCTCGATGCGATCGCGATCGATTACCCGTAACCTGCCAAATCCAGAACGCGCCAGGTTTTCGGTCAGATTTGCCCCCAGCGCCCCAGCCCCGCATACGGTTACCGGAAACTCCTGCAACCGTGTCATCAGGGCGGGTGTTCGATAGAGGTTTTCGTGAAAGAAAATAGACATTAGTAATACAATTGGGCAATCACCGCGTTCGCGAAGCGTGTCCGCCGGACGTATCGCGACATAGCTAATGGCTAGTTTAAAACAACTAACCGTTCTCAATGACTTTAACAAAGCCATGTCGCACCCCATAGATTAATCGAGTCACCGCCTCCTCATGATCTGAGGTAAAGGCGTTATCCATCGGTGTGATCAGCAATTCATACCAGTCAGAGTGACTGATTTGACCCTTTTTCATGCTTTGAGCAAAGAGTTGACTAAAATCCAACGAGTTACTGATTTTTCTCTGGTGCGCTTTTTTTGTCAGCATCTTATGTCTCTGGGTTTAATAGAGAGATTGGGGTAGACGATAACTAGATTGTAGTCAAGATTCAGGGGTAGTTTCTTGAAATCTTCGTAAAGAAATGTTGGTCAGTAGGGGGATAAAATTAAAGTTGACGGTTGAGATGGGGAACGGGGAACAGAGAACAGTCAGAATTTGACGCTTGTTTACATTGTTTAGTGTAGGACTTGCTGCACAAAGCCAAAATCCTTAACTATCAATACTTTGAGCTTTATTTACAGAGGGTTTTCTTCAAGGGAATCGGATAGAATCCTTCATAAGTATGGCATCACCTTGCTCAGGGAAAATGTACCCTTGCTTCCCCAGCTCCCAGACGTGCCATGGCACGTCTCTACATGGGCTTCCCCAGCTTCCCCCGCTCCCCTTCACCACAACACTTATTCAGCAGCCTCTAGTGCAGGGGACAGCATTCATAAACCCTACGCTAGCTGTTCTAGAATCGGGCTTCGATTACACCAACGAGGGATTGTAAATCAAAGTCGCGATCGCCACCAGAAAGACAGATTCCCGAACTCATCACCGTCAAATCCCCCTTCGCGATCGCAGAAGTATGACGTTCCCCATCACGAGTCGTCCATTCCACTTGCCAAAACTCGCCGCGATCGCGAAATGTCCGCAATCTCCCACCTCCCATCTGTAACGCATCCCGCAACCGTTGTTCATCGGTTCGCTCAGCTTCCCCAGCTCCCCCAGCTCCCCCAGCTCCCTCTGCTCCCTCTGCTCTCCCTGCTTCTCTCGCTTGACGGCGATGTTGTTCTCTTTCTTGATAAGCAGGTGTTTGTTGCAATACCAACTCATAAACCGTTAGCATTTCCGGTGTCATTCCCGCAAACCGCACCTGATCCGGTAGAGTAACGTGTTCTAACTGTTCTCGTAACTGTTCAGTCGGTTGAGGTTCAGCGCGTCTATCTATTTCATCAAACCAAAACGCCGTACCATCAAAACGGGCGATAATCGGTTCAAATGCAGCGCCTTCGCTAACTAGATGTACAGGTACAGGTTTAACCATACCCAAACGTTGCTGCATATCCGATTCATTGATGGGATAGGCTAACCACGTTAATAAACGCAACGGATAAGCCAATCGCAAACGCAGGGGTTTAAGTAGCTTCAGATACTCCGCTAATTGAGGTAAACTCGCCTCTTCTACTACCTCAGCCGTTTTCTCATCCACAGGACGAAAAATACCCCACCCTTCAAAGTCAGGCGGTTGAGGAGTAAACGTATAAATCAGATTAGCCACTGACGTGCGAACCTTTCCCCCTTGAACACAGGGAGCAAGAAACTCGGTATCCTGAAGTTGGGTTTCTTGGGCGGCGATTTGGTTGAGGAGATTATCAATGTCTGCCATCGTCAGTTATCAGTTGTCAGGTGTCAGTTATCAGTTATCGGGAGATGGGTAAGATTGTGTAGGGGCGGGTTTCACTACTAGCTTTTGAAATGGTGCGTTACGCTCCGCTAACGCACCCTACACCCGCCCCGACTGTACATCAATTATCAATTATTAATTATGTTTTGATATGCCTCAATCATAGTCTGCGCGATCGCATCCCAACTATAATGCTGTAGGGCATAATCTCTAGCATTGACTCCACGCCGTTTTTGTTCCCCAGCATCCCTTAATGCTTCCCGTAACGTTTGCGTCAACGACGCTACATCACACCCACAAACCCATCCCGCCTCCGCCCCCTTCACCTCTGGGCAAATATGCACCTGATCTGAAATTACCACAGGAGTTCCCGCCACCATCGCTTCGGCGACAGCAATGCCAAAGTTTTCATAATAAGAGGGTAAAACAAATAAATCTGCCTTTTGAAGCAACGCCGCTTTTACTTCTCCCTCAACAAACCCTGTAATTGTCGTATGAGATGATAGCGGCGACGCCTGTATCTGTTGTTGGATTTTACGTTCATACTCTGGATCTTGGGGATTCGCACCCGCTAAGATAAACTGAAACCCTAACTTTTCAGCTAAAAGTGTTTCTAAAGCCGGAATCAATAAATCCAGTCCTTTCTTCGGGTCAATTCTAGACATAAATAATAGGATTGGTGATTGGTGATTAGTGATTGGTGATTGGTAACTAGGAAATTCTTCCCTATCTTCCCCATCTTCCCCATCTTCCTCATCTCCCCTATCTACTCCATTTGACTGCAACGCCTCCGGAGGCGTAACCCCCAACGGAATCACAATATCTGGCGCATTTGTACCAAACCGTTGAGAAATCTTCGCCTCTTGTTCACTGGTAAAATGAATCCTCGCCGCCCCAGCTAAATTAGCGCCTTCCCACAAGCCAACATACACTTGTTTTAATCGCCGCTTCTTCTGTAAATCCGCCGGATCAAGTGTACCCAAGGGACGCAGAATATAGGATAAATTTCGTTTTCGGGCGACTGTCGCAGCAGCCGTACTCACGGGAGAAAACAGGGCGTGAATATGCGCCAGATCAAATTCCCCTGCATGTTGCCACAACCAGCGTAATAAATCTAGGGAAAACTTATAACGCCGGAATGGAGAACACCGGAAATATCGCACCTGATAACCATCCTGGGGAACAGGTTTATCTAAAGGAACATCCAGTGGTGGTTGACCAAAATCCCCATTACTATCAGTGGTCAATATCGTAACATCTACCCCTTGATTCGCTAGCGCTTTAGAAAGCCCCAGTACCATTTGACTCGGACCCCCATAAACCAGCGAAATTGAAGGGACAATTTGTAAAATTCGCATTTTTGTCATTTGTCATTTGTCATTTGTCATTCGTCATTTGTCATTCGTCATTTTTCATTGGTCATTCGTCATACTCACTCCCTTAAAAAGAAACCCACATCATATCATCGCCAATTATTTCCAAATCCTATAAAAATCAAGTCCCAATCCTATAATCCCCTCTGCGTCTCTCTGCGTAAACCTCTGCGTTCTCTGCGTTAAAAAAACATAATTTCGATACCCCCTCTCATCATTCAATAAGTCTCTGATAAAAATCCAACAACTGCCGCGCCAAAGCCTTATTCGTATACTGCCTCATTGCCCGTTCATACCCCAACTCAGCCAACTGATTCGCCAACTCCGGCTGTTCCATCAGCGATATCAACTTGCCGCGTAACGCTTCTACATTCCCCTCCGAAAACACCAAACCCGCATCCCCAATCACATTCGGAATTTCCCCCGAATCCGACCCAATCACAGGCACTTTCGATGCCATCGCCTCAATCAAAACATGACCAAACTGTTCCTTCCATCCCGCCGCCGTTAACGTTTTAAACTTGTACGTCGTCTCAGAAGGTAGAACCAAAACATTCATCAAATTAATATAATTTGGCACTTCATCATGAGGAACACTCTCCACCCAAATCATTCGGTCTTTAATTCCCCATTCCACCGCCTTTTTCATTAACACAGTTTGCAGAGAACCCCGTCCTAACAGTAACCACTTCCACTGATGATCCTTGATCCCTGCTAAGGCTTCCCCTAGAGTTAATAACCCTTTTTCCTCAACAAATCGCCCTACAAATCCGACGACAAACTCATCGTCTTGAAGTCCTAGTTTACTTTGTAACTCTGGCTGGGCTTGGGGACGAAATCGACTTTCATCCACACCTAATTGAGGCATAACGGTATAAGCCCCTTGATAACCATGCTGCTGGAGAACTTCCACTGCATCCTGATTTCCCGCAACCAGTCCATGAGTATTCTGAAGGTTATAGTCGTGCAATATCGATAAAGGAAACTTCACTTGATAGGGTAAATTCCACCAGGTAAAGAATACATTTTTTGCCTTTAGCCCTAAAAGTTGATTCAAGGCAATGAGTTGGGCATATCCTAATGCTTTTGCACCTTGTTCAACTTGAATAATCTGGGGTTTAAAGTCTCGCAATAAGGCAAGTATATCCGTGCCGAAGGTGAGTAATCCCTGGTTGTTTTGGCTAAAGTTAGAGATAGGGACGACTCGAAATGAACCCTCTTGACGCGGTTGGGTTTCAATGATTTTATTTTGTACGCCCCCTGGACGCCAGCGACGGGGTACGACTACGGTGACTTCAATATCAGGTTCTAAGTTGGCGAGTTCGCGTAGCTTTTCGCAGTTAAGATCAACAATATAGGTATGACTGGCAACTAGAATTTTCATTTTTTTAGAGGGAATAGGGAATAGGGAATAGGGGAGATGGGGGAGATGAGGGACACCTCGACTTCGCTCGGTGTGTCAGATGGGGGAGTTATCTCAACACTGAGTTAGGGCGGGTTTTGTACTAAGGTTACTATCAATCGCGACAAGAGAGTCCCTAAACCCGCCCCTACAAACCAGCGGGTTTTGTACCAAGGTTACTATCAATCGCGACAAGAGAGTTCCTAAACCCGCCCCTACAAACCATGCCAATTGAAAGTCGCGAAGCGTCAAAACGTCCCCAATCAACCATCAACTTTTTCATCCAACTGGGTATAAACTTGTCCCTGATCCCAAATGGACTGGATTTGAGTTTTCAGTGCATCCATAAATCCGATAGTGTAGAACCCTGCACGAGTAACAATTTTAATAGGGGAACCACTCTTGTTACAGGGTGGATTTCCGAGAACGTGACAATCAAAAAGCTTGGCGAATAAGCGTACCTGCTGACTGGGGGTGAGGTTTTTCAGCGCCATCAGAAAATGATTGTGGTAAAACGTGACTTGGTATTTTAGCGATCGCGTACTAATATCGTGACAACCGCCAGTCTCTTCGCCTAAATGCACCAAAGAGGCATCGGGATCATACCAAATCTGATACCCCGTTTGCCGCAATCGCAGACAAAAATCTGACTCTTCCCGTACCGCACTCCCGCGAAATCGTTCGTCAAACCATATCCCATGCTTGGTAAAAATCTCCCGACGGTAGGACATATTACAGCCTCTGGCGGAAATCACCCACTGCGGTTTAATCGTATGCACTAGGTCAATGTGATACCAAGCAATTCCGGGGTCCATCGCCTGAGGGGGTAACTCCTCAATTTCATAGTCTCCTTGATGTTTTTTCTGAGAATCGGCTAGCTTCATTCGGTCAAACACTCGCCCCGCAACCGCCCCAACCTCCTGACGTTCATAGTTCCGGGCGTGGGCTTGCAAATACCCAGCAGGCATTTTCACATCATCATCGATAAATACAATAATTTCACCCGTCGCCCGTCGCACGGCATAATTTCGCGCCCCCGGTAAACTCGCCCAGTTCACCCGAAACCATTTAATTTTCTGGTCATTCGCCAGTTGTTGTAAATAGGCTTCGATTTCAGGTTTGTGATTTTGTGTTTGATCAACCACTAAAATCTCAACAGCGGGATACTCTTGCTTGAGTACATCTTCTAACGTATCTCGCAAGGGTTCCTCGCGTTCATAAGTGGGAATAATGACTGAAATTAACGGCTCATTCACGGCTATTTTTTGAAAGGGTAATTGTTGATTGTTGATTGTTCATTGGTAATCCTCTCCCCCTGCTTCCCCTGCTTCCCCTGCTTCCCCTGCTTCCCCTGCTCCCCCTGCTCCCCCTGCTTCCCCTCATACACTAAGAGGCTGCTGGGGTAGCAATTCGTGGTTTAGAACCCTTTTTTTTACCGTTCCTTTGTACGTCAGATTCATTCTGTTGTTCGACAAGTTTCTGTTTTCGCAGTTCCTGTCGGTCTATCTTAGGTAAGGCTAGGATTACCCCCGCAAAAAACCAGTAGTAGACTGCTACGGGGTCTGTATCCAAAGGATACCAATAGGTGTTATAACTGATAATCAAAACAAAAACCCAATAACTGGAGCCAAAACTACGTAAATTTTTGTCACGAACTGACTGTTTGGCTTTAAATGTAGTAAATGTCAAGTGAGTCACAAACGCCAAAAACGCTAGGGTACCGATAGTACCTACTTCAAAGATAAGTTTGGGATAATAGGTTTCAACCAGTGAAACATCCCCAAATGCGCGAGTAGAATTTGTAGCTCGTCCTAAACCATTACCGAGCCATCCCTTAGTGTTATAAGTCGCCCATTCAAATTGCTCTTGAATAAATGCTTGTGGTGGTGAAGCCTCAGCACGACTCTTAAAACTGTCAATTCGTTCCTGAACCAGTTCTGGATTCATGGCTAAACCAATCGCAATCAGCAAGCCGAGTCCCACGCCTATTGGAATAAACCGCTTGAGATTCGTTATCTGACCTGTGAGGATCAACAAAAGTATCGTAATAGCTGGAACCAAAGCCAAGGCAATTCGCTGACCGCAGATTACCGCATTGACAAAAACCAGTGCCATACCTGCCAAACCTCCAATCCGCCACAAAAAAGACGAATCGCTAAATGCAGCGGCAAATGTCAATGCGCTATTGCCGATCAAGAACCAACCCCAGTGCCAAGGAGACACAAAGGTTCCTGGCAAGCGAATCATATTCTGTGATGGACTGTACAGCAAAGCGCCACCAATAAAACACTTTGCCTCTAAGCTTGCCTTAAATAGCTCAACTCCGGAGAGATGATCCGTGCCAGCACACCTGCCGCTCTTAAGCATTGAGTATTGGATGAGACCTAGGACACAGCAAGTAATTACCAAACCTAGATGCAAGCGGCTACAAAATAGCAAATCCTTTTTACTTTTGAGCAAATGTTGAGCGCAAAAAATCAGCGGAGCGTATCCCAGTAAAATTTTCAACCCAAAAATGCCTTGAATAAAGGGTTGTCCTGATTCCTTGCCCGTCAAATGCAAGCCGTTGACAAAGAATAATGTCAACAAAGAAAACACCAAGCAAATACTCAGTGTTGGCATCAGGCTTTGGGGAACAAAGAAGGGTTCCTTTTCGCGTCGGCACTGTTGGTATAAACCAAGTAGGGCAGGAAAATACAATCCATCTTTGGCTAATTGAAGTATGTTATTGCCGCCGAAAAATTGATAAATTATAGTGCCGCTAAAGGGCATATAAATGAGAAATAACCACAGTGCCTTGCGGGGATATTTATAGGACAGACCAAAACAAGGTATGATGGCTCCGGCGATCACACCCATCTTTGGTTCAGCAACCACACTCGCGATCGCCCCTAGGAATATCCCCGGCAATAGCGTCATGAACAGCCATTGAATCAGTTCTTGGCGCTGCTTTTGCGCTTTACGCTTTTGGGCTAACTGCTCCTTCAAACTCAGGAGAGGGGCTTCAGACTGCTTTGACTGCTTTTTTCCTTTTTTTGAAGTTTTCGATTTTTTTGATTTTGATTTTGATTTCGATTTAACCATGGCAAAGCTGTCACGTTGCCCATTCCTTTCGATTGTGGCACATCCACACGCCAGAGTGCAGGGGTAGCCTTAGTTTTCAGGCATCAAAGACGTGGGGTTGGGTGTGGGGTGTGGGGGTGTCGGGTGTCGGGTGTCGGGTGTCGGGTTACACCCTGTCTCAGCCATAAGCTCCCATGACAGGTTAGGTAGGGGGAGCAGGGGGAGACGTTCCGGTGGAACGTCTGGGAGAAAAAATTAAATGAGAGTTCCTTGTGAGCAGTATTGCCCTGCCTCCTGCCTTGGAGCCTTCTATGCTAAATGTTTTTCCACAACAGAAACCAGTTTAGCTGTCCAGTGCGTCGCCATTTGCGCTTCAACGGCTTCTACCATCACCCGAATGACGGGTTCGGTTCCCGATGCTCGGACTAAAACTCGCCCTTGATCTGCCATCACAGTTTGAGCTTGGGTAATTGCATCCATCAGGGGTTGACAGTCTTGCCAATGTAAACGGCGATCGCGGTTTTCGACGCGCACATTTTGCAGGAGTTGGGGATAGGTCTGGAAGCTTTGATCTACTAAGGTTTTCAAGGAAACCCCCGACTGACGTACCAATGAGGCTAAATGCAGCGCCGTTAACATACCATCGCCAGTCAAGCCGTAATGGTAGCAAAGAATATGCCCTGATTGTTCACCACCCAGCATAGCTCCACTGCGATCCATTGCCGCTTGCACATATTGATCACCCACAGCCGTTCGTACCAGTTTACCGCCACTGGCTTTCCATGCCCGTTCAAAGCCCAAGTTAGCCATAACCGTGGCAACAATTAAATCATCTGGGAGTTGATCCCTTTGTCGTAACGTTTGTCCCCAGAAATAGAGAATATAATCACCATCAATAACTCGACCTTGGCTATCAACTGCCATCACTCGATCCGCGTCACCATCAAAGGCAAACCCCATATCAGCCGACTGTTCTCGTACCACCTTCTGGAGACAGGCTAAATGAGTTGAGCCACAATTAACATTAATGCGATCGCCATCAGGTTGATTATGTAAGCAAATAACCGTTGCTCCCAACTCAGAAAAGACTTGTTCCGCTAACCTCACCGAAGCCCCCCACGCCAAATCCAGGACGATTTTCATCCCCTGTAAATGGGTTACAGAGTGCAGGGGACGCCGTAATGATTCCAAATAACGTCCCACTAATTCCGGTCGGTGATAATGCTGACCTTGAGTATGAGCAACTACAGCCGTATCGACTATACCTCGGATACCTGCCTCAATCTGTTGCTGCAATTCCCCTGGCAGTTTTGTTCCTTGAGCGCTAAAAAACTTAATCCCATTGTCTTCTGGGGGATTATGACTAGCAGAAATCATCACTCCACCCATGGCTTCTGAGAAACGGGTAAGATAAGCAACCCCAGGCGTTGGACATAACCCGATATTCCAAACCTCCAATCCCGCTAAGTTTAAGCCTTTACTCAGCGCCGATGCCAACATATCGCTGGAGTTTCGCGAGTCCTGTCCAACAATCACTGGACCCAATGCTGAGGCTTGCGAATGTAAGACCTGACCTGCCCAAAACCCAATTTGTAGCGCTAATTCAGCCGTAAGCAGTTCTCCTACTCGTCCCCGAATGCCATCCGTACCAAATAGGGGAGTCTTTGGCAGGGTTAGCGATAAATCCGTTAGCGTTCCATGAGTTGCAGATTTGTATAGATGTCTGGGGGTAAAACGATGGAAGTCCTGACGGCGGACAGGAGACGTAACCATAACTTGAATTTCCTCACACAACACAATACTGTGGAGGATAACACTTTCTTCTATGGTTGTTATAAGTCATTCGTCATTTGTCATTCGTCATTTGTCATTTGTCATTCGTCATTCGTCATTTGTCATTGGTTATTTGCTCCCTCTGCTCCCTCTGCTCCCCCATCTCTCCGACACCCGACACCCGACACCCGACACCCGACACCCTACACCCTACACCCTACACCCTACACCCTACACCCTACACCCTACACCCTACACCCGACACCCGACACCCGACACCCGACACCCGACACCCGACACCCGACACCCGACACCCGACACCCGACACCCGACACCCGACACCCGACACCCGACACCCTACACCCTACACCCTACACCCTACACCCTACACCCTACACCCGACACCCGACACCCGACACCCGACACCCGACACCCGACACCCGACACCCGACACCCGACACCCGACACCCGACACCCGACACCCGACATCCGACACCCTACAACCGACACCCGACACCCGACACCCGACACCCGACACCCTACACCCCCTTCATCAACGGCTTGCCAAAGGCTGGATTGTAGTAAGCTGTCCAGGTTTGATTGTGAGAGTTTGTGATGATGGTTTGAGTGGGAGCTTGGAAGAAAGGACTCGACTTCCTAAAATCCACTGCCATTTTTGACTGGTCAATCCCTTGGTTCAGGGTTTGCTTGAACTCTTGAATGGATTGGGACGTTGTAAATCCCCACTTTTCCCGAACACCATCTTCTAGCTTCTTGAGCAATGTGATAATATTTTGCTGGGTAATCGTGGCATCGTTGAATGGGACAATGCCTAAGTAAGCAATAATCAATAATTCAGAATTACTGGCACTGAAGGTCAAAGAGGTTTTCCGCACGCCAACGTTCACGTTGGGGGCTGTATTGAGAACGGGAAAAATCTGCGCTAGTTGATGATAAACACCGACTAAGGCTAAATTCGCGGCTATATCTAAAGGGGCATCAATGATAATGGTGACGGTGGGCAGGGTTTCGTTAAAAAACTTGTGGGATACGTCTTCGCTTGAAAGGTTAATAACCCGGCTGTGATCGCCCTCTGGACTCAAATCAACCCACTCGCAGACAATACCTTGGGTTTTCAAACCGACACGAGACACGCCATGCAATTTTGCTCCCGTGAGAGTTGCCCCAGTTAAATCTGCCCCAATCCAATCGGCATGAATTAATCGCGCTTGGGTCAGATCAGCATGGACTAAACTGGTGTTGAGCAAATTAGCATGAGTCAAATCCGCCCCGGTTAAATTCGCACCGCTTAATTTAGCCTCACTCAGATTTGCCCAACTGAGATTAGCACCACTCAAGTCAGTCCAGCGCAAGTTCGCACCACTGAGATCCGCACCAGCTAAATTGGCGCAACTGAGATTGGCTTGCTTGAATTCAGCCTGTCGAAAATTGCTATTACTCAGATCACTACGGCTCAAATCGGCGGCGTTTAAATTGGCACCTTCTAGATTTGCCCCGGTGACAAACGCCCCACGTAGGTTGGCTTCGCTCAGATTAGCCCGTTGCAGTTTGGCGTCTCTGAGGGCGGCTTCTCGCAGATCTGCACCACTGAGGTTGGCTTCTGTGAGGTTAGCACCACTTAACTTGGCACGAATTAGTTCCGCCCGAATCATCGCCGCCTGAGTCAGTTGCGCTCCCCCCAAGTCGGCTCGAATCAAATTGGCAACGTTGAGATTGGCTTTGGTTAAGTTGGCTTTGGTAAGATTGGCACCACTGAGTCTGGCTACATTGAGTCGTGCTCGACTTAAATTGGTTCCAATTAAATAAGCACCACTGAGGTTGGCTACACTTAAGTTGGCTTCACTTAAATCGGCTCCACTGAGATTAATCCCACTCAGATTGGCTTCGGCAAGGTTTGCACCGGAAAAGTTTTTCACGCCAGCCGCATATTTTTTGAGAATTGCCGTCACATTCATTAATGCTATCCTTAATTGAACTGCCAGAGGATACGTTTTTAAGGAAAGCGCTACCGAGCCGTGTTGTTATCGGAGCAAGTTTCCCAGTAGAGTGTCAAGGTAGAGTTGAGTGGGATCGGTTAAAGTCATTCTCCCTTGTCTTGCTTTTCCTCTCTCACTGGTAAAGGGTAGCGCCTAGCCTAATCCAATAGATGATACTTGGGAAGGGTGCTAAGACTCTCTCACTCCAGCTTTGCCTAAAACTTAAATGGGATTTGATCAGCTTAGCGTGGATGGCATGGGATCATGAAGATTGGGATTGTTGGACTTGGACTCATTGGCGGTTCCCTAGGACTAGATTTGAGAAAATTAGGTCATTCTGTCTTGGGAGTGTCTCGCCAAGACTATACCTGCAACAGAGCCATTGAACTCGGTGTCGTGGATGACGCGAGTGTCAATATGAACCTTTTGGCAGCGTCTGATATTATTTTTATTTGTACGCCAATTTCTGCGATCGCGCCAACGCTTCAGGCGTTAATTCCCCATCTATCCCCTGACGCGATTATCACGGATGTGGGTTCGGTGAAAACGGCGGTGGTGGAAGCGGTGACCCCTCTGTGGCATAATTTTGTCGGTGGACATCCGATGGCAGGTCGAGAATCGAATGGGATTGAGGCGGCGGTATCGGGGTTATTTACTGATTGTCCTTATGTGTTAACACCTCTGGATACGACGCCAACCGATGCGGTGAAACAGGTTGAGCATTTGGTGCGATCGCTCACTGATCGGGTTTATTTCTGTAGTCCTCAGGATCATGATCGCGCCGTGGCTTGGATTTCTCACCTACCTGTGATGGTGAGTGCGAGTCTAATTAATGCTTGTATCGATGAAACTGATCCGATTGTCCTCGAGTTAGTGCAGAAATTAGCCAGTTCCGGGTTTCGCGATACCAGTCGGGTAGGCGGCGGAAATCCAGAGTTAGGGGTGATGATGGCACGTTATAACCGGGACTTTTTATTGCGATCGCTCTTATCCTATCGTCACCGTCTCGATGAATTGATTGAACGGGTTGAGCAAAGCGACTGGCAAGGCTTAGAACAGCACCTGCAAGACACTCAAGCCGCGCGATCGCAATTTTTCTCCTAATCCCTAAACTCAAAACTTCCCCACTGTTTTCCTCACAAGATGCCGTGAACAGTCAGAGTGGGGTCAATACGGCAATGGATAGAGAAGCCGGATCAGCAGAAATTAGAGCTTGAGCATTATCTTATGTCCTACAGCGAGTTTAGTTTAGCTAAAGCCAAACAAGACTTTGGCTTAGCGACTTTAGAAAAACGTGATATTTTTGCCGATGTTCCTGAATTAGCCAGTAGTAACTTATTGGCAGAAATCCTTAACTATAACCTGCCAATCGCATTAGGCAGTAATAGTGAAAAGGCGCGTTCAGAACTAATCATAGCGCCCATATTAGTTGACTTACGCCGACAATTACAGGAGCAGATTAATTTATTTTCTGGGGTAGATTTTACGGTAGATGAAACCAAAGGATTAAACGGAACGTGTGATTAACCTAGTCCGCGTAGGCGGACTAGGTTTGTGTAGCAGCGATTTCAATCGCCGTAGCAAAAGGGGGTAATAAAGGCGGATTTGGTATCATAGGGAATAGGGAATAGGGAATAGGGAATAGGGAATAGGGAATAGGGAATAGGCAATAGTTTCACCCCCTTGTCTCAGGAAAATTCTGCTAGTCAAGGCGATCGCTTCCATTGTATCCTAATTAACCACGTTAATCCAGCCACAATTGCAAAGACAAGCAGACTAAAAAGAACCGGAACTTTACAGATGACAGCAGTTTTGGAAAAAATCGGCTGACAATTTTTATCGGCTGGAGCAAAAGACGCTCCAGCTACTCCAGCACCGACGATAGCGACGAATTCTTGAAAGCTGCGATCGCGTTCAGCTTTGGTGAGTTCGATCCGACTTCGCACGGCGTTGATGTCGTCTTCTAGGAGTTTAAAGCCAAGCTGCATATTTTCTGAATCTTTATCAATTTGCACAATATATTTTGGGGCAACTAAATCACTAAATTTATTCAGAAAATCTAACTGGCTATCGGCATCAAGTCTTTGTCTAATCATCTCTAGGCGAGTTTGATAATTCGTGAAATTGATATCGATGATTTGTTTTTGAAAGGCTAGTCCCAAGACATCACTGCTATATTGCTTGATATCGTATTGAATCTTATCAAGACTTAGTTTAGATTCGGTGAATTCATAACCAATTGGCTTGTGATTCGGAAGAGTAATCGTTTGACGATCGCGTTCAATCCTTTTGTAATAATCAAAAATATTCTTTTTAATCAAACGGCTTTGAGCATAAGCCCAATTAATTTTAGTATAATAGCAAAATAATCCCATCCAATCGGGGTAAAACTCTGCCGCTCTTTTAGCGCTTTCTGAATGGGGATAAATAGCAATCAGGATGGGACGGTTCTCTAACTGCAAATGGTGATTAGAATCCGCTAAATCCCGGAAAGCATAGTTCGGTTGCCGGAGATAGAAAATTGTGCCGCCCAAAAATGTGCCTTCCCCTTGATAATCTCGCTGCCAACTACCATCTTTGCAGAATGCTTGATAACAATCTTGGGCAACGTCTTTGGGATTTTGAGGAGAATCTTTTGGCAACCAACCCGAAAGCAGCCACGCTTGTCCTAGGGTTATCGGTTGTTCGTTTAATCGGGATTCAATTTCAGATTTTAACCAGCTAAAGCATTCAACGGGTTGAGGTTCTGTTTGGTTGTTGACTGAACAGTCAATTTGCAAGCCGTAGACATCATTAAGGCGGACAGGATAATAGTAACCTTCTACCTTATCAGTTTTAAAGTCTTCTGTTTTTTGGGGAAGAAGTTCTAGATATTCGGATTCCCGATCTGAGTCAATAATTGCCACAGTTTGCGGCAATTTTTTGATGAAAATCTCTTGATTTATTCGGCTAGCTTCATCCGTCGTATTCAGCGCCTCCTTTAAATCATACAAAAATAGATCGAGAGTGGGGTAAACAAGTTCTCTCATGAGCGGTAAAAATACTGAATTATTTAGAAATTATATAGTACAATAAAACTCGCGTATAGCTTCTATCTGTATCTGTAGGGTGCGTTAGCGCAGCGTAACGCACCATTGGCTGTAACGCCGCGTAAACCACTATTGGCACTTAACCTAAAATTTGCTTTAATTTTTCAGTAAAGCTTAATTTTTTCACCGTTTCTTCGGGGTATTCAGACCGACTGATCACAATGACGACATTATTAATTTGTTGGTTGTAACCTGTAGCTTCAGATTGAGATTTAAATCCTTTGGCATTCGCTAACGTCGCACTATCTTTTATTTGTTCGATTTCGGTAACAGTCGGCAAGAGTTCACTTGGTATGCTTTCCAGCGAATCAAGCTTGGATTTATAGACGTGGTAGTGTTGATTTAACGACTCATTGTCCGCAATCATTTTTAATAAAAGAGGTTGAGTAAAGCTTTCCCACGCTTCGGGTCTAACATAGAGTTGATCAGCAATCTCAGCTAACGTCTTCTTCTCTGACTGACTCAGGGACGTGTCTAACTCTTGCAGGGCAAGGAGGAATGCTAGGATGGTTGTGTTCATCGACGTGTTCATGGCTATTGTCCAAACAAAAAAGGTATCGAGAGTGAACGAGACTGTCCGGAAGAAATTGATATACTTATGAAGTTATTAAGGTGTACTCTCTCCTCCCCATAATTTTATAATTCTGGTGCTATGACTTCCGAATGGGAAGCCCTCGTGGTTGGGATTAATCGCTATCCTCAAATGACTACCCTGCATGACCTTACGGTAGCAGCAAAGGATGCAGAAGATATTGCGCTACACCTGAGAGACTACGGCTATCAACCTTTTCGTGTCCAGTGTTTACCCCAACAATCCAATCAAAAAGGGGAGGCACGTATCCATCCCACCGGAATGGTAACATTAGCAGAACTCCAAGAAGCACTCTCCAACCTCCTCAATCCGCCGCCTCCCAACGAACCACCAGACACGGCGCTATTTTACTTTTCCGGACATGGGTGGCGTCAAACTGTTGATGGCAAGGATGAGGTATTCTTGGCGACTAGCGATGTATTTCCTCAAATTGGAGAATATGGACTTTCTTTAAGTTGGTTGGGGGAACAACTGCAACAAAGTCGGGTTAAACGGGTGATTGTTTGGCTCGACTGCTGTTTAAGCGGCGAATTGATGGTGTTTCAACCAACGAATAAAGCATTCTGCTTAATTACCGCGACTCGTTCTTACGAACCAGGCTTGGAAATTCCCCACCAACAGGGTTTATTGACAACTGCGCTACTGGATGGATTAAACCCGAACAATTACCCCAATGGTATTGTTACCAGTCACCTGTTAAAGGGTTTTATTGAAACGCGGATGGCGCAAACATCCCAGCGCCCGTTAATTGAGAATTCCTCCCAGGCAATTTTGCTGACAACTTCATCGCCGAAAAGACGATTTGAGAATACCTGTCCTTATCGTTCGTTGTCTTATTTTACCCAGAAACCAGAGGATGCAGCAGTATTTTGTGGGCGGAGTGCGTTAACACAGCAACTGATTGGACGAGTTCAGGATGGACACCGTTTCGTGGCAGTTTTGGGGGCGTCGGGTAGTGGCAAGTCTTCCTTATTACGGGCAGGATTATTGTATCAGCTCAAGCTGGGACAGGACATTCCTGGGAGCGATAACTGGATTTATTTGGAACCGTTTGCGCCGCAAGAAAAGCCTCTGGAAAAGCGGGTCTTCCGTACTTAGTGTGCTAAACCGTTAGGATAATGCCACAGAAGTAAAGCGCGTATTGTAAAATTATTAAAGTTCCTGAAGCCAAATCCACACCGTTTTAATAGTTTCAGCTTATTGTTAACTCCTTCAACTACT
>NZ_JAVKEA010000129.1:0-26500 GCF_040221695.1 Coleofasciculus sp. E2-BRE-01
CAATTCCGAGGCTCATAGCGAAAGTCGTCTGAAGACGACTAATAAGAAACAGAAAGTAGTGGTGTGGCACACCTTATTTGATGAATTAGAATTACGCCCGGAAACTGTAGGGGCGCAAAGACTTGCGCCCGATTCAATGATAAAATCTATCCCACAATTTTAGCTGTGTCAGTCCACTACATTAAATTTATGTATTGAGACAGGTTTAAGATGTCAGCGACAACCCACCGTCAAAGGGGTAGGATAATTCACCCAAGGCTCAGTCATGCTACAACAATAGAGGAAATTCCGGTATTACACCCAACGACTCATCACCAGCGCCATCTATGCAATCTGCTCCCCTTGACGGTAATCCTTGTGTTTTGCTTGTAGAAACCGATGAAAGTCTAGCTCAACGCATGAGCCTAGATTTAATAGAAGCTGGCTATCATACGGTTATCGCGACAGATGCGCCTAGCGGCTGGCATCAAGCTTGTGAACTCCAACCCGCGATGATGGTTGTGGATCAATCGCTTTCTGGTTCTGGCGAATCCGGTCTCAGTTTATGTACTCGCCTGAGAAAAGCCGGTTCTCGTGTCCCCCTACTCTTACTCATCGCTCGCGACACGATTGAGGATCGAGTCGCCTGTTTAGAAGCGGGTGCTGATGATTTTTTCCTTAAACCCTACCGCGCTGATGCCTTTTTGCAGATTGTACGTCTGTATCTAGAACCGGATACCAATACGAGTGAACAAGTCCGATTTGGGGATTTGGCATTAGATTTGACGACGCGCCGCGCTATGCGGGGAGGACGAGTGATTGATTTGACGATGAAAGAGTTTGAATTGCTTAAGTATTTGATGACCCATCCCCGTGAAGTTTTAACTCGCGAACAGATTCTGGAAAATGTTTGGGGATACGATTTTCTGGGTGAGTCGAATGTGATTGAGGTGTATATCCGGTATCTACGCCTGAAAATTGAAGATGAGGGTGACAAGCGCTTGATTCAAACCGTCCGGGGTGTTGGGTATGTTTTACGAGAATCTTAGTTAAGTGGGTAGGAACAATTAAAGTTAACGGTTTTGATTGTCATTTGTCATTTGTCATTTGTCATTCGTCATTCGTCATTTGTCATTCGTCCTTTGCTCCCTCTGCTCCCCCAGCTTCCCCATCTCTCTAACCTAAACCCATGACCTATCATACTCGCCTACTCGGAATCACGCTTAGTCTGATACTGTTTGGATGTTCGGCGTCCGGCTCCAACCCTGTCGCCGATGGAACCCCCTTAAAATCTGGCGAACAACTTCCAGAACCGCCACCCCTCTCCTCGTCATCCTCTAATTCCGGTCAGATGTTACCTATTAGCGCTCAAACCCAGATCGGTGATCAGCAGATTTTGCTCGAAGTGGCTAGGACACCTCGACAACAGCAGATCGGATTGATGTATCGCACGGCTTTAGCGCCAGATCGGGGGATGTTGTTTCCCTTGAACCCACCGCGACGCGCTAGCTTTTGGATGAAGAATGTGAAAATCCCCCTGGATATGATCTTTTTGCGAGATGGCGAGGTCAAAGCGATCGCGGAAAATGTTCCCCCCTGTATCTCCACTCCCTGTCCTACCTATGGACCAGGGGTTCTGGTTGACCAAGTGATTGAACTCCCTGGGGGACGAGCCGCTCAACTGGGACTACAAGTAGGCGATCGCCTAAAAATCACCCTCCTAGAGGAAGAGATTAACCCCGCGTCAGAATCTTAAATTTTGATTAACATCATTGAAAACTTAAATCAACAATGTAAAGATCTTTATACGAAATTACGTTAACATTTCGTAAGATAGATTCTCATAAAAGACTATCTGACGACGAGGTAGTGACCTGTCTTAGCTGTGGCTACCCATCAACACGACCAAGTAGGGGTGTAGTCTGCAACTAGCTTTTAGTGGTGTGAAGTGAGTTAACTAAAATTACCCTCAAGTTGATGGGGGGTGAAGGTTAAAACGATACCTGGTCAGCACATCCAGTGAGTTTTCAACTCGATCAATCAAGATCTTAGATGGTCAGTGATCTAGGACACAAGCAGTGCCGGATTAACCTATCACAATAAGCAAAGAACCCTCAGCTAGTAGACAGTATTAAATCTGTCTACCCATTGCTAAAGGAGGCAGGACGCTGATTCCAAAATAGTAGCCGATAAGGAGGTGAATAGCCATTATGGCACCTGCAACCTATTCTGAATTTTTACGATTTTTGCAAGAGGAATTGGCAATTTCTACTGATTCCATTGCGATCGCTCAACGACGTCGGGAACAAGACCCAGGACCATTACCGATGATTCTGTGGCAGTACGGTTTAGTCACATTGCAGCAATTAGACCAAATCTATGACTGGCTGGAAACAGTCTGAAATCTAAACAATCGGTCAGGAGAAAATGAAGAATGTCTAAATGCTTACGCTTTGGAAATAATCCATTCACGTCTAAACCGTTGAATTTCATACCGTATGATCCATTGACCGTTGATTACTCTACCAGAAAGAGCGGGTCGCTAGTTGACCCGCTCTTTTTTGGCGTCTTGGGTGTCTCGTTTATGGCTTAACCTACGATTGAGTCAAGACGCGAGCCGCCGCTGACACTCCTGCTCCTGGTGTCATGGACTCATAACCTAATTCCCGCAACGTGGCTTCTAGCGCCCCAATCGCCGCCAAAATATCGCGATCGCAGACAAAGCCTAAGTGACCAATACGGAATATTTTGCCTTTGAAGTGATCTTGTCCCCCAGCTAGGGAAATATCAAAGCGCTTTTTCATCACGCTACGAATTTGTTCGGCTTCAATCGACGTAGGGGCTACCGCCGTTACCGCTGGACTTGCGGCATTATCCGGAGCAAATAAAGGCAGGGAAAGCGCCTCAACCGCCGCCCGTGTTGCCTGCATCAAGCGGTGATGACGAGCAAAAATATTATCTAACCCCTCAGCTTTCATCATTCGCAACGCCGTTTGCAGTCCCAACATTAAATTGACTGGAGGGGTAAACGGATTACTATTCTTTTGTGCCGCTTTGCGATAGGTTCCCAAATCTAAATAAAAACGAGGCAGTTTAGCCGTTTCGTAGGCTTGCCACGCCTTATTCGAGACACAAACAAATCCTAATCCTGGGGGAACCATATAGCCTTTCTGGGCACCTGACGCCACCACATCAATCCCCCACTCATCAATGGGTAAATTGACCGCGCCCACACTGGTTACTGCGTCTACAATAATTAGAGCTTGACCATGATCTTTGACATAACGATTAATCGTTTCCAGGTCATTGAGTACCCCGGTGGAGGTTTCTGAATGGGTAACGATAACGGCTTTGATAGTCTTATCCGTATCCGCCTCCAGCTTTTGACGAAACAGATCCGGATCAAGGGGTTGACCCCACGGTGCCGTAATCGTCTCCACCTCTAAACCAAACGCTGCGCTCATCTTCGCCCAGCGATCGCCAAATTTGCCATTACTTCCGACCAAAACCCGATCGCCGGGACTCAAAAAATTAATAATCCCAGCTTCCATGGCACCCGTACCACTCACCGTTAACACCAAAACATCGTTTTGAGTCTGGTGTAACCATTTTAGGTTTTGGGTTACCTCTGCCATAACGGCACTAAATTCCCCACTGCGATGTCCGATCGGATGCTGGGCTAACGCCAGCAAAACCTGTTCAGGCACCGGTGTTGGTCCGGGAATCATCAGCATCAACTTATTATCCATGAGCGTTATCCTCAACCTTTGAGCATCACCTAATTCCGAATCATCCAACTATCTCATGACTGAGATTTGGTATCCGAATCTAGGGGAAAACCATTATCTGATGATTTTGACTCAACATTGACACTATTGAGTGACCAACGGTACTCAACCGGTAAATTGAGCCGATTACAGGTTTGTTCGAGTTGTTTCTGCTGGGCTAACGCTTTGCGGAGCGTAACAATCAATTGATGCACCTGTTCTCGAATCATGGGATTTTGATTCGTGGCAAAGGCAGTATGACGCTCTAGCATCTGTAGTAGCAGTTCGTAGTGAATATAAGACGGAAGGGGTATTGGCTCCATGAAACCGGGTTTACCTCAAAAGACGAATTCGCGATCGCGCTTCAGTTGAAAAAGCGTGTCGGATGATCTGACCTCTTGTAGCATCCGTGGCTACAGGCAAGGACAATTGACGACAGAAAACTCAAGAACTTGGCAACAGATTGGTAACGGCTAGGGCTGGATCAGGCTGTTTGACCAATGATTCACCGATCAGTACGGCTGTAGCCCCCGCCGATGCGACCTGCTCTAAATCAGCACGTTTATGCAGTCCTGACTCACTGACAACCAGAATACCGCGTTCTTTAAGCTGCTGACTTCGTGCTGCCAGAAGTTGGCAGGTCGTTTGCAAATCAACCGAGAAATCTGTCAAGTTGCGATTGTTTATACCTACTAGGGTAACGCCATCTACCGATAACACGCGGTCTAATTCATCCAGAGTATGCACTTCGATCAAAGGGGTCATGGATAACCCATTGGCAATTTTGACAAAATACCGTAGGTCTTGATCCGACAAAATAGCCGCAATCAGCAACACCGCATCAGCGCCACGACTCCGGGCTAGATAGAGTTGATAAGGATAAATGATGAACTCTTTACACAGAATTGGTAAATTTACAGTTTCCCTGACATAGCTGAGATTATCCCAACTTCCTTGGAAGAACTTTTTATCCGTCAGCACGGATATGGCACTCGCACCCCCTTGTTCGTAAGCACGGGCAATGGCAACTGGGTCAAATGCGTCCCGAATCACGCCTTTACTCGGTGATGCCTTTTTCACTTCAGCAATTAAGGCGGGACGAGTCTTTGCCGCTAATAACGCTGCTTTAAAGTCACGCGCTGGCGGGGCTGACTCGATCTGTTTCCGCAGTTGAGCTAAGTTCAGCCGTTCCCGCATCTGGTCAACTTCTTTTTCTTTATGCCAGACAATTTCTTCTAGAATATGGCGTGGCTGGGCGTCTGGAAGAACAACTTGATAGCGCAGGATATTCAGGTCAACCGCCGGATTAGGTGGACGACGGCGAATTTGTTTTTGGTCATTTGTCATTGGTCTTATGTCCTTCGTCATTGGTCAAAAAAACTCTATTGCATATTCCACACCGAGCGTGTTACCGAGCGAAGTCGAGGTAAGTCGAGGTGTTGCCTTCTGCCTCCTGCCTTGTCTAATGACTGGCAACGGCTCGCTTGTAGGCTTCGTCAAGGACTTCTGACAAAGTGGGATGAGCGTGAACTAGATATGCCAGAGTATTCACCGATTGTCTTTGAGCGATCGCGTTCGAGGCTTCGTGAATTAAATCAGAGGCGTGAATGCCCAAGATGTGAACGCCGAGGATTTCACCGCTATCTTTACGATAGATAACTTTGGCAATCCCATCCGCCTCTCCTTCCGCGATCGCTTTGGAATTTCCTTTAAAATACGTCCTCACTGAGCCAACTTCAAATCCTTCTTGTTCACCGAGTTCCTTGGCGGCGGGTTCAGTTAATCCCACGTAACTAATTTCTGGATGGGTAAAGGCGGCGGCGGGGATGCTGCGATAGTCAATAGTACGCTGACGCCCACAAATATTTTCCACGGCGACAACTCCTTGAGCTGATGCTGCATGTGCCAGCATGAGTTTCCCGGTAGCGTCACCAATTGCCCAGAGGTGGGGAACGGCTTCCTCGCCCGATAACACTGCCATTTGATCATTGACCGGGATGAAGCCTCGGCGATCTGTTTCCACACCTACGGCGTCTAAGCCTAAATCTTTACTGACCGGAATCCGTCCCGTGGCGACTAAGCAGGCATCCACTTCTAAGACATCCACGACTTCCTTGGTTTTAGCATCTGCTAGTTCAATCACCACGGGTGAACCCGGAGTCACTTTTTGTGCCAGAGTGCCGGAATAGGTTTCCATATCACGGGGAGAAATCAGCACCCGGCTAGCGAGTTTGGCAATATCGGGGTCAAAGGTGGGCATTAACTGATCCAGGGCTTCAATCATGGTAATTTCTGACCCTAGGGCGGTATAGATATCAGCAAACTCTAACCCGATATAACCACTGCCAACAATTGCCACCCATTGAGGTAACCATTCCAGCTTTAGGGCATCGTCGCTGGTGAAGACGGTTTTTCCGTCGAGTTCAATACCAGGGGGAACGAAGGGAACGGAACCTGTACAGAGGATAATGTCTTTGGCGGTGACTGTTTTTTCACCCTCGTCTGTCGTCACCGTTACTTTTTGGGATTCCGCCACTCGACCCCAACCGGGAATGATATCCACCTTTAAGCGTTTGAGGCTGTTGGTGAGATCGCCACGAATTTTACTCACCAGGGTATTGGCATGGTTCGCGATCGCGCCTCTATCAAATTCTACGCCACTCACCTGAATTCCCAGGGATTTCAGATGATGGGTATTGTGTAACTCACGCACCCGCCCTGATGCGGCTAATAGGGCTTTTGACGGGATACAACCGCGATTCACACAAGTCCCGCCCATCTCCGATGCTTCAATGATCGCAGTTTTCAAGCCGCAACTTACTGCATGTAATGCCGCGCCATGTCCACCGACGCCAGCACCGACAATCACTAAATCGTAATCAAATTCTTGACTCACATCCATTTTCCTGACGCAATTGCCCCCTTATTTTCAACTTGACCCCTGACTAATCGCAAGCTTTTGCTGAAAAATTTTGCCGGATCTAGCTGAGGCGGTGGTTTCTTTAAGGGTTGTGCGTTTGTTAAATTGGATAGGTCACGGAGATTTCTTAGATTGTGGTTTAATTGCTTCGATATAATTTTTGGCATCTTTGACTTATACAAGAACTATTTTTTGAGTAAATATTATTTTCCGAAAAAGCGGAGATTTTATCGCATACTGCTATCTGACTCAGTAGAGCAATTATTCATCCTAATCTAAGTAGTCGGACAAAAGAAAACAGCAGGTCTACTAAGTTTTGTGAACAAGCATCA
Source organism: Coleofasciculus sp. E2-BRE-01 (assembly GCF_040221695.1). Classification (NCBI taxonomy): domain Bacteria; kingdom Bacillati; phylum Cyanobacteriota; class Cyanophyceae; order Coleofasciculales; family Coleofasciculaceae; genus Coleofasciculus; species Coleofasciculus sp. E2-BRE-01. The sequence continues at coordinate 6,999 of NZ_JAVKEA010000129.1, forward strand.
AACCCTTACAAAGGACGAATGACGTAGCTTGCTTCTCGCTTGCGCGAGTATGACGAATGACGAATGACGTTCTTCACCGTTCACGTTAATTGTGTCCACCTAAAACTAAAAAACTATACCATAGAATGAAACGGTAAGGGTGTTGTTTTTCCGAGTATAGGCTAATGAGTAGCGTTCACTCTCAATAAACAATAGCTTTAGGGGATAAAACCATTATGCGCGAGTCTCAACAAAATCATCGAAATGAAGCAGCTAGAGCGTTTGTAGAGTCTCTTGACCAACTTGAGAATCTCTTGGGTCATACATCTCCTCCTCCCCAATCGAAATCCCGTCCTTCTTCATTGAAATCCCCTACTCCTCAATCAAAAACTCCTCAATCAAAATCTGCTCAGTCAGACGATGACGTTTTTGATCTCGATCTTCTCGAAGAAGCGGCGGCTGATCTGGATGCATTTTTTGGCGACACTGAACCAATGGAGGAGGAATAGAGTGCAGGGGAAGCTGGGGAAGCCGGGGAAGCCGGGGAAGCTGGGGAAGCTGGGGAAGCTGGGGAAGCTGGGGAAGCTGGGGAAGCTGGGGAAGCTGGGGAAGCTGGGGAAGCCGGGGAAGCTGGGGAAGCTGGGGAAGCTGGGGAAGATGGAGGAGATGAGGGACAAAATTTCTATAGCCTATTGCCTATTCCCTGTTAACTGTTCCCCCAACCCGTTGGCGCAGTGCTTCATACACGATTAAAGCTGCCGCGATCGCCACATTTAAAGATTCTACATCCTGACCGAGGGGAATTTGCACCGCTTGATCAGCAAGTGTCGCTAACTCAGGGCGCAATCCCGCCGCTTCATTACCCAGTAGAATCAGGGTAGGACAGCGCCAATCAATCTCCCAGTAACTCAACGGCGCTTTAGGTAGAGTTGCCACAACTTGTACCCCTTGAGCCTGACTTTGCCTAACGACTTGACTCAGATGGGCATTAGCACTCATGGGCAGACGAAACCATTGACCGGCTGAAGCTCGCAAGACTTTGGGATTCTCTAAGTCTACACTGTCTGGACTTAGCCATAAACCATCCACACCGACTGCGGTGGCGGTACGAATGATCGTACCTAAGTTTCCTGGATCTTGCAGCGTCTCTAAAACTAAACCAAGGGAACAGGGAATCTGAGGCGGGGCGAGGAATGAAGACATTGCCGTTACCACTACGCCATCTGGCTGAACCGTTGTCGCCATGGCTTTGAGAACCGAGGCGCTAACCTGTTCTACACGCTGACAGTGAGGGGTAGCGTCTTGCCAAAGTTGGGGATGACTCTGCTGCCAATCAGGTGTACAACAAAGCGTGACTAAGGGATAATTGACCGCACAGGCTTCTGCTAACAGGTGAGTTCCCTCTAACAACAGAAGTTGCTCCTCCCGTCGTCCTTTGGCTGTGTGCAATTTCCGAATTGCCTTAACTAGAGGATTTTTGGTACTGGTGAGCATGATTTCAATGGTATGTAGAGACGTAGCATGCTACGTCTCTACTTCAATGCGGAACCCGGGACTTGAACCCGGAAGTTCTTGCGAACACTAGAACCTGAATCTAGCGCGTCTACCAATTCCGCCAGTTCCGCGTCTTTTTTTAATTTTCCATGCAGTTTTCAATCATGCAACAATCCTGACCTATTTGTCAACTATTTTTTTTTTGCGGATTTTCAGCATCGGACAAGGTACAATCCAAGGCTGGTCGATTCACTAATTTTGGGGAGCAAATCTAGACATTTGCCCTCTTTCAGGTAGAATCAAAACCAAATTTTAAAACATGCCAAGATTTCACCGATTCTGGAGGATAGACCTATCAACCACTCTCTTAATTTGACCGATACTGGCTCTGTAGCCAAGCCAAACGCCTCCGTTCTAGAGATTTGGGGCAGATCTTCCCTGACAGGACATGTCACCATTAGTGGTGCGAAAAACTCAGCATTGGCAATTATGGCAGGGGCGCTGCTGTGTCCTGAAGATTGCCGACTGCGTAATGTGCCTTCTCTGGTAGATATAGGGCGGATGGGTCAGGTGCTGGCGGCTTTGGGTGTAAAGCTAGAACGCCAAGGTAATATCTTGGATATCAATGCTCGTCATTTGAAGCAGTCAAAAGCACCCTACGAGATTGTGAATCAGCTTCGAGCCAGTTTCTTTGTGATTGGTTCTCTGTTGGCACGATTAGGTGCTGCTCAAGTTCCTTTACCGGGTGGCTGTGCCATTGGCGCTAGACCTGTCGATCTTCATGTTAGGGGATTGCAAGCGCTGGGGGCTGAGGTGCAAATTGAGCATGGTATGGTTCATGCTTATGTGAAAGGGAATGGACGGCGACGGTTAAACGGGGCAAAAATTTATCTGGACTATCCCAGTGTGGGTGCAACAGAAACCCTGATGATGGCGGCGACGTTAGCAGAGGGGGAAACCACTCTAGAAAATGCTGCCCAAGAGCCAGAAGTGGTGGATTTGGCAAATTTTTGTAACGCCATGGGTGCCAAGATTCGGGGGGCGGGAACCAACACCATTATTATTTCTGGTGTTCCCAGTTTACATTCGGTAGACTACTCGATTATTCCCGATCGCATCGAAACGGGTACGTTTTTAGTCGCGGCGGCAATTACTCAGTCAGAACTCACCCTGTCCCCGGTTGTGCCGGATCATATTACCGCCGCGATCGCGAAACTCCAAGATATTGGCATGAGAGTGATTCAGGAAGCCCCAGACTGTCTGCGGATTATCCCGACAGGAATTATTCGGGCGACGGATATTGAAACCTTGCCCTATCCTGGATTTCCCACGGATATGCAGGCTCCCTTCATGGCACTCTTAACGTTGAGTGATGGGGATAGTGTGATTACTGAAACCGTGTTTGAAAATCGTTTAGGACATGTTCCTGAATTGAATCGCATGGGGGCAGATATTCGGATTAAAGCCAATAATGCGATCGTGCGCGGTGTCCCTTTGTTATCAGGAGCCCCTGTGGTTGCCACTGACTTACGAGCGTCCGCTGCGCTGATATTAGCCGCCTTAGCCGCCGATGGTAAAACCACAATTCAGGGACTGCATCATTTAGACCGAGGGTATGAGAAGCTAGAGGCGAAGTTACAGAAACTTGGCGCACGATTACAACGGGTATCGGATAACTCCCCGATAAAAGCGTCCTCGGTGGCTCACAGTCCCGTCAATTCCTGACTGGCTATCCATCCCCACCAGGTAGACGCTTCTTACATTTCACAGCATCTGGCTGAATGACGGCATCCTTGTCAACCTAAACCACAATTCTTGCTACTTATCCGATAAATCCCCAACTTCTGAATCAATTCATTGGTGACATCAGGGTTTCAACCAGGAAGTCGGGGATCTGGAGTAGCGTAAGCGTATGTAATGACTTCCCCAGCTTCCCCTGCTTCCAGACGTAGCATGCTACGTCTCTACATTGCTCTCCCAGCTTGCCGTTATAGCGCCCCATTAACTCTGCCATTAAACCCATAAACCTGACGACTACCGACAAACGGAACTAACTCAACCTCCCGTTCATCTCCCGGTTCAAAGCGAACGGCTGTACCCGCCGGAATATTTAACCGCATTCCTTTGGTTTGCTCTCGGTCAAAGGCGAGAGCGTCATTCACTTCATAGAAATGGAAATGAGAACCTACCTGAATCGGGCGATCGCCTGTATTCGCTACCGACAGGCGCAAGGTAGGACGCCCTGCATTCAGTTCAATCTCTCCCTTTTGGATGATTAGTTCCCCTGGAATCATGAGCTACCCTTAACAAAAGTTTACAAAACTATAGACAGTGTTCATTTCCATGACAGCAGCTACTCCCAGTGCTTCAACTATCTTTACCGCTGCCAACAAACCCAAATCTGTTTATGATACACGACTATTTAACCTGTTTGATGAAAAGATTATTTTAATTTTGTATATTTACATAAACATATCTTTACAATAGTTGATTTATCCAAATATCGGTGATCAGGCGGATAAAAATTACGCTATTTTGCTGAGATAGGCAGCCGCTAACTTTGATAAAACTTAATTAGTCAATTAACCCTTGGTCTGAAAATGTAATCCTACATTTTCAGAAATAACTTTTTCTAACAAATTCTAACATTCAGTCAAGAAGTGTCAGATATGTCTTCCAACCAGTTAGCGACCCTTGCTTCCACGAATTTATCCTTACACCAAAGAACGTTATCCAATCTATCCCAGCAACAGAAGAGAACGCATCACTACAAAGTATCCAATGAGCGTCACAATCATCTGTTCGTCTCGAAAGATGGCGGCATTCGGGCGTATATGACAGAACAGGGTCAAGGCGTAGAACCGGGTGATTATCTAGTTTTGCAGAGAGGTTCTACTTCAAACCGCTATCAAGTGGATAAGATTAATTATTATTCCAACCCACCTGATATGTGGATTGCGCTGCTGAAACAATGTTAATGGGAAGTTGTTCCTAAAAGTTATTCCTCGCTCATCCTGCTAAAATTTGGTAGATTTTGATGGGTTGCTGGCGTCCTTTTAATTGGACTGTGCCGATAAATTGAGTGGTAAATTTATCGTGGATATGCTGATAGCTTTCTTCGCTGATTAAAATGCGACAGATTCCACCATCGAGAGATTTATCATAACTTTCTAAGCGGGCGGCAATATTCACACTGTCGCCAATGGTGGTGTAGTTGAGGCGTTGGCGAGAACCAACACTTCCGGTGACGACAGTACCCGTGGCAATTCCTACACGCATAGCGGCTGTGGGTAAGCCTTGGGTTTGCCACTGCTGATTTAGCGATCGCAGATTTTTGCCCATCTCTATCGCACAATTCACCGCCGCGATCGCATCTTGGGTAATTTCGGCGTCTGTGGTACTGGGGATGGGTATGCCAAAGACTGCCATCACTGCATCACCGATAAATTTATCCAGGACGCCATTATGGTTGAGAACTGTCTCTGCCATAACATTCATGTAATCATTTAACCAGACCATCAGGGTTTCTGGGTCAGTGTTTTCGGTAATCGTGGTAAAGCCTTTTAAATCCGTAAATAGAACCGTTGCGGTTAACTTCTGTCCCGATAACTGTCCATCTTTGAGGAGTTGGTTGCGATCGCGCCAGATGGCTTGGGCTATTTTAGGAGAGACGTGTTGTCCCAATAAATTCATTATTGTTTGCTTGTCTTCGCTTTCCGTGTAGGCGATATAGGCGGTAATCGCCACACCTGAACCACTCAGGGCTAACAAAGGCGGAACTAAGGGTATCCACCACCCCGCCAGAAATACAAAGTAAGACCCAATCGTCAGCAATCCTCCCACCAAAAACAGTCCTGCTGCTTTCCAACGGATACGAAAAGCTTTCCAGCCCACGGTTGCACCGACAAACGACCAGAGAATAATCCAGCCCCATTCTATCGGTTCCGACCAGATTTGAATCAGCGGACGCCCATCTAATGCCGCACTTAAAATTTGGTTGGTCAAATCTGCATTAACTTCAACGCCATTCGGGGCGGTGAAAAAACTATTACTGTAGGGGGTGAAAATCCGATCCTTAACACTTTCAGCCGCTGTACCAATGAAAACAATCCGATTTTTTGCCCAATCTGGGGGAATTTTATCCTCTAGAACGTCAGTCATGGAAACCGTGGGATAAACAGGACAAGTTCCCTCCAGTTTTCCCCGACATTCATGGTTGCGAAAATTAAACAGGATTTGATACCCACCTGTATCGACGTTGATATAACTGCCATCTTGCGGTTGCAGGCGAGTAAATACCGCGTCACCTAAGCCATATTTATATTCGGGTTCAATTTCTTCTAAGGTAATCCCTTCAGTTTCTAGATAAAGTAATGCCAACTTAGCGGCTAAAGTTTCAATCGTGTCGCCATTTTTTAGAGTAATTGAAAGTAAGGCACGGCGGACTTTCCCATCTTGATCAAAAATCATATTAGCCGCACCCACCTGATCCCGTTCCTTTAAGATAGGCGGTGGGGCGACAGGTTCACCCAAGGCATCGCCGACGACTTTTTCAATACCAATTAGGTTGGGTGTGGAGGCAAAGACATTAACTAATTCTTCATGACCGGGTGGTACTGGTAAATCCCGAAATAAATCCAGACCAATGGCTTTGGGTTGTTGTTGTTTAAGTTTCTCAATTAACTGTGCTAATGTCCGATCAGAAATGGGCCACTGTCCAGTGTTTTGGATATCCTTTTCTGTAATCGCCACAATCGCAATCCGTTCTGGGGTAGGTTCCGGGGGACGCCAACGGAAGAATTGATCCAACGCCGCCCATTCTAGGAGTTGTAACCCACCCGTTAAGCGCAGGGCGATGGTTAATCCGGCGACAGTTGGCGCTGAAATTAAGACACCGCGCCATTCCTGGAAAAACTGAATAATTGTCATTGGTCATTTGTCATTCATTGAAATAGAATAATGGTGCGTTACGCTTCGCTAACGCACCCTACTGGCTGAATTAACACAGGTTTGTAGTAGGCACTTTAGTGCCATAAACGAGACTGTAGAATTAAGGGCTAAAGTTCCCTTACTACAAGCCGAATCTAATCCACTTAAACCCACACCAACCCATTGCCACCATTGCCAAATTCTCAATACTCCATTGGCGTACTTTCAACCAGAGGCGCTTGAGAAATTTTTTCTAGTTTCACGGATTCTGATTTGAGCAGATTTTCCCACATCATTGTTAGGTTAGCATCCTCTGGGTGAGACTGTCTCAGATCAACCAATGTCGTTAAAAGTTCGTGCCAAACACCATAATTTCCGTACAATGCCGCTAACTCTAAAGGCTTCACTTTGTCTAAGTCTTTTTTCAAAGCTGGGTTAGGTTCAGTGCGTTCAATCCATCCTATTACTGTCGGATTTCCCGCCGCACTTTCATTATTGCATTTTAGGCTAAATGACCATTGATAAAGTTGATTAACCTCTAGAGGGTCTAGATTTGTGGGCAGTTTGACCCTAATAATACCTGGAGTTTCTGGAAGGGCAACCGATGTATAGTAAATTTCTTCAGTTCCCTGTTGATTGGTTAAAATAAACTCTCCTGTGGTTGCACTCGTTTTGGGTACATAGACAAAGAAACTGGGATGATCACTCACGGTTAACGTGGGATGTTCATCCACAGTGTCCTGGTTTTCCGTTAATCCTTGAACCGTATTGGGTGTTAGCGGAGTTAGAGACGGGGACAAGAATTCTTCTGAACCACATCCGCCACGAGTGCCGAGTGTTCCGCTTTCTTGGGGTTCTCCTTCAGTTCGTGGAGATTTGAAACCGATCTCCAACGAACCAGATAAAACTTTACTGGCTAATGAATTAACGGGTTGAGATTCTGCCAGCACTGGCGTGGCATAGCGCGAAAAACTCACCAGCGAAAGAGAGCAAACCAATGAGGTGGTTGCTAAGAGTAGAGAGTAAGTTGTTTTTGTCATAATACTCGCCATTCCCTGAATTAATATTTAGGTGTTTTCAGTTATTCCTAGCTAGTCGTGCGACTCTGTCCAAAGTTCCCTGAGACTTTAGGTAAAATTGCTTAAATTAATTATTATGAGGGGGTCGGTGATAAATGCCTGTACAGCACATATCCTATTAAATCGGATTCTTCACCCAAGGTAAATACTTTTCATATTTATTTACAATAGGAAGAGTGCGGACTTAAAGGTAATACTTTGTATAACTTGACTGACCCATCTTGGTGGTTGAAAAGAGGCTTATCGTCAGCTTGAACTACCCTCTGTCGGGGACTCTTCATGAAGGATACCCCCTACGCTATGAGTCTGTGTCTACGTCCTAACATAAGCCAATAAGCGCGTCTACAACTGCCAGTTAACCGTTAAGTTTACTCTCGATTAGATTAATTTTTTGTAATGAAACATTAAGTCAAGGATTCATAACATAAACGACTAAGAGAAGTTATACTCCTTGCGTAAAGGTTTATCTATTCTACATTTTTTTTGTAACAATCGGGCAATCCCTTGTTTAATCAGTCTTGTAAGACTTAAATCTCAGTTTTAGTTGACAAAATAGACAAGTTGTGAATGCCTAGAATTACAACGTTATAGTTCATCCCTTCTCGTACCCCATTTCTCTAGAAATTGTAAAGAAAGATGTGGGGAATAGATAAGCGTAAAAGTTGGGTTGGTTTAGTCGAATATTTCCTGATGTGTAACCAGCAACTCTCAGAAAAATAAATTTACCCATTATCAAAAAAATGTGGCAATATTATAGGCATATTTGGAGGGAATCAGGTTATGAAAATGGGCGACTCATCCGTTGGCAAGTTACCTGAATTATTTTCTCTGACGGGAATAATTTCTCTGGGCATGGTTACGCTTCACTCCATGTCTCCGGTTCAGGCACAGTCGATTACCGAGGCGGCTGACAACAGGACAGATACTGTGGTGACGGTGAATGGGAATCAGTTTGATATTTCTGGGGGTTCTCTATCGGAGGATGGGGCAAACCTGTTCCAGAGTTTCCAGGATTTTAGGCTTTCTGCCCATGAGATGGCTAATTTTCTCTCTACACCAGATATTCAAAATATTTTGGGGCGCGTGGTGGGCGGGAATGCCTCAATTATTGATGGATTGATTCAGGTGACGGGGGGAAGCGCCAATTTATTTTTCATGAATCCCGCCGGGATCGTGTTTGGTGCGAATTCTCGGTTAAATGTGATGGGGGATTTTACGGCTACCACGGCGACGGGAATTGGGTTTGGCGATAACCTTTGGTTTAATGCGTTTGGTGATAATAACTACCAAACGTTAATTGGGAATCCCAGTCAGTTTGCCTTTAATTGGGCGGAGTCGGGCAGTATTGTTAATGCTGGGGATTTAGCTGTTACACAAGGGCAGAATTTAACCTTACTGGGTGGCACAGTTGTGAACACTGGAGAAATTACCGCACCGGGAGGAACGATTACCATCGCTGCTGTACCCGGAGAGAACGTAGTCCGAATTAGTCAACCGGGACAGGTGTTGAGTTTGGAGATTGAACCGCGACAGGATAGTACGGGGCAAATGTTACCCCTGAATCCCTTGGATTTAGCTACATTACTCACCGGAGAAGAAACCGAAACGGTGGAAACGGGGTTGAGTGTGACTCAGACTCAACAGGTGCAGTTAACCGAATCAGGGATAACCATACCCCAAGAAGCTGGGACAGCTATTGTTTCGGGCAGTCTGGGTGTGTCGGATGTCGCAGCAGAAGGCAATACCCTTTCATCTGAGATGGGCGGTAATGTTACTGTTTTAGGCGATAACGTGGGACTCTTTGCTGCTACTATCGACGCTTCTGGGATGGGGGGTGGTGGTATCGTTCATATTGGTGGAGACTATCAAGGACAAGATACCCTACCCCGTGCGAGGCAAACCCTCGTCAGTGCAGATTCGACCATTATCGCCGATGGTGTGTCCTTGGAATCTGGGACAACAGCAGATGGGGGTGAAGTGGTTCTCTGGTCTGATGAACTCACTCGCTTCTATGGTACTATCAGCGCCCGTGGGGGAGATAGTGGGGGAGATGGGGGATTGGTGGAAGTGTCGGGGAAAGAATTGCTGATTTTTACGGGTTTTGTCGATGCTGGAGCATCACAGGGTCAACCGGGGACATTGTTGCTCGACCCAAAAACGATTACCATAAGAGACCCGAATGCTCCCTTGGTTACCTTTCTCAATCCCGAACCTGTAGCAGATGGCAGATTCGGCACCTCAGTCGCCACCGTGGGCGGCGACATCCTGATTGGCGCATGGCGGAACACCTCCGGGGGATTCGAGGATGCGGGGCAAGCCTTTTTATTTAACTCAACAGGAACTCTGCTACAAACCTTCGACAATCCCCAACCTATAGTCGGTGGCAACTTTGGCATATCAGTAGCCGCCATGGGCAGCGACATCCTGATTGGCGCTCCTCGTAATACCTCCGGGGGAGTCACTAGAGCAGGGCAAACCTTTTTGTTTAATCCAACGGGAACTCTGCTGCAAACCTTCGACAATCCCCAACCTGTAGTAAACGGCTTATTCGGCGACTCAGTAGCCGCCGTGGGCAGCGACATCCTGATTGGCGCTCCTCGTAATACCTCCGGGGGATTCGAGGATGCAGGGCAAGCCTTTTTGTTTAATCCAACGGGAACTCTGCTGCAAACCTTCGACAATCCCCAACCTGTAGTAAACGGCTTTTTCGGCTTCTCATTAGCCGCCGTGGACAGCAACATCCTGATTGGCGCTTTTCTTAACACCTCCGGGGGATTCACTAGAGCAGGGCAAGCCTTTTTGTTTAACCCAACAGGAACTCTGCTACAAACCTTCGACAATCCCCAACCTGTACGTGGTGGCAGTTTCGGTATCTCATTCGCCACCGTGGGCAACGACATCCTGATTGGCGCTGAGGGGAACACCTCCGGGGGATTCGAGGCTGCAGGGCAAGCCTTTTTGTTTAACCCAACAGGAACTCTGCTGCAAACCTTCGACAATCCCCAACCTGTAGGTGGTGCTAGATTCGGTAGATCAGTAGCCGGAGTAGGTCCCGATATTATGATTGGCGCCGAGGGGAACACCTCCGGGGGATTCGAGGATGGAGGACAAGCTTTTTTGTTTAACCCAACAGGAACTCTGCTGCAAACCTTCGACAATCCTCAACCTGTAGTTGGTGGCAACTTTGGCTTCTCATTCGCTGCCGTGGGTAGCAACATCCTGATTGGCGCTCCTTTGAACACCTCTGGGGGATTCGAGGATGCAGGGCAAGCTTTTTTGTTTGCTCGTGACGGTGGTAACAGTGGTGTGGGATTCAGTTTTACTGACAATTCCGCTGAATCGGTAACTATTGCGCCTAGCACCATCACTGCAATTACCAACACAGGTACTGATGTGACGATGCAAGCCAATACAGACATTATCGTGGAGCAACCAATTTTCACCAACAACCCCAATGGCAATGGTGGTGGACTCACCTTCCAAGCAGGGCGCAGCATTCTTGTTAATTCCTCTATCTCCACCGATAATGGCAACCTCACTCTAATTGCCAACGAAACGGCTGCCAATGGAGTGATTAATGCTTTTCGTGACCCAGGTCAAGCCGTTATCTCCATCGCCCCTGGAGTCACACTCAATTCGGGTACAGGCGATACAATCTTAATTCTTGGTACAGGTGATGGGTTAACAAATAATACCAGTGGCGATATCACAGCCAGTACTATCATAGGTGGAACTATTACTCTGATTAATAATCGAGGCGGGATTAACGCGAGTGCCGGACTACTTCGTGCTGAAAGTAATGGGACTGGCGGCACGATCACCCTCGAAGCGGCTGGTCAAATTAACACCAATGGCATTATCGCTAGCGGCGAAAACGGTCAGGGGGGAACAATTAATCTAAATAGTGACAGCGATATTACTACAGCCCTTATCAACGTTTCTGGAAATACAAATGGCGGTAACGTCACTCTCAATGCCGGGGGTAAAATTACCACCGAAAACATCCTATCCGGTGGCGTCACCAACAATGGTGGAGAGATTCGCCTCACCAGTGGCGATGAAATCACCACAGACATTATTAGCTCTTTAAGTAATAACACAGGCGGCACTATCACTCTCCAAGCGGCTAACAGCATTACCACAGATAGTATCAATGCCAATGGATTCAATGGTGATGGTGGAGAGATCCGCGTTACCAGTGATAATGGTCATATTACCGCTGCCCTAGTCACTACTTTCGGCAATGAAAATGGTGGCAATATCAGCCTCAATGCCGCAGAAAATATTACCAGCAACAGTATCTTATCCAGTGGTGGCAATGGGGATGGCGGTACAATTGACCTCGATAGCGGTGGTTCCATTACTATCCTTGATGAAAGCCTGACGAATAGAAGCGGTATCGGCTCTTTTTCTGGTAATGGTAATGGCGGCAATATTACCCTCAATGCTGCCACAACCATCCATACCGGTTCCCTACCCATCGTCTCCAATTCAGCCATTAGCAATGGGGGTAAAATTACCCTCAACTCAGATAATGGCGATATTACCGTCGCAGGTATTAACACTGAAGGCGGCATTGCTGGCACAGGTGGCGCTGTCGATATCACCACCTCCCGCTTCTTCCGCGCCACTGACACTTTCCCCAATCTCAATAGCACAACCGCCAGCATTTCCACAGGCGGCGTCACCGCAGGGGGTACAATTACCATTCGTCACGGCGGCGCAGGTGTCACCCCCTTTATTGTCGGCGATGCCAGCACCAATGGTACAGCCGGGACAATTACCACAGGCAATACCCTACCCGAACAAACGATTTCCCCCACCGCCGAATTTCCCTACACCCACACCCAAGACGGCATTCAAATTATCTCCGTCCCCGCCCCCGGTTCTGACCCAGAACCTCCTTCCCCACCCTCTGTGCCACTGGGTTCAGACCGCCCCTCTGATTCCCCCAGCGACGCCCAAAGGGATTTAGCCTTCCTCATTGGCGATATTGTCGGCGCCCAAACCTCAGTCAACCAAGATCCCCTCACAGAGGAATCTAGCTTTGTTTGGCAGGTTCCCAGTACAGGAAACCTAGACACCGGACGCATCAACATCCCCACCCTGCTGACGCAAAACCTCAATGATGCCATTCCCGCCATTGATGACCTATTTGAAGCAGAATACGAAGACTATTTAGGTGAAGACATTGCCAACGAAGAAGCCAGCGTCGAAACCATTCGCAATACCCTGAAAACCATTAATGCCGAAACCGGAACCAATCCGATTATCGTCTATGCAATTTCCCTACCCGACCAACTGGAACTGGTGATGGTCGTTCCCGAAGGTCCCCCCATCCGCAAAACGGTTCCCGCCGCTAATGCTAAAGCCCTGAAAAAGACTCTAGACACATTCCGCCAAACCGTTACCAATTACCGACGCCCTACCGCCTATTTAACGCCAGCTAAACAACTCTATAACTGGATGATTGTGCCCCTAGAACCTCATCTAGAAGCCTTGGGTATCGACACCCTCATCTTCTCCATGGATGCAGGTTTACGCACCATCCCCATGGCAGCTTTACACGACGGGGAACAGTTTCTCATCGAAAAATACGCCCTCGGTTCCATCCCCAGCATCAGCCTGACCAATACCCGCTACAATCCCGTAAAAGATGCCCCAGTCCTGGCAATGGGCGCTTCTGAATTCACTGACCAAAGACCCTTACCTGCTGTCCCCATTGAACTAGAAACGATTACTCAAAAAGTCTGGTCAGGGGAAGCTTATCTCAACGACCAATTCACCCTCAAGAATCTGCAAACTCAGCGCCAACAACAGCCCTGGCAAATCATCCACCTTGCCAGTCATGCTGATTTCCAAGACGGAGACCCTAGCAATTCTTATATTCAGCTTTGGGACACGAAACTGCAACTCGACCAAATGCGGCAACTGGGTTGGCATGAGAAGCCCCAAGTAGACCTATTAGTCTTAAGCGCCTGTCGCACCGCTTTTGGCAGTGTAGAAGCGGAGCTAGGCTTTGCCGGATTAGCGGTGAAGGCTGGGGTTAAGTCTGCGTTAGCCAGTCTTTGGTATGTCAGTGATAGCGGTTCATTAGCCCTAATGAGCGAATTCTACAACCAATTGGGTCAGCCGGATGTAACGATTAAAGCCGAGGCACTGCGACGCGCCCAACTTGCCCTGCTGCGAGGGGAAGTGCGTGTGGAATCAGGAGAATTGCGTGGGTTGGGGGTAGGGGAAAATCGCCCTGTTGTCTCGGGATCGTCCGACAATCAAAATTTCTCTCATCCTTATTATTGGGCAGCGTTTACGATGATTGGTAGTCCTTGGTAAAGGCTTTAAGGCTCCAGGTGATTTGCGATTGAGATCCTCATAGCGATCGCGTAACCAGTTGGCGATAGGTGTAGAATCAGCTTGTTGTAGCTGGGCGAGTAAATGGCGGGTGCAAGCCAGTAAGATATCCGTGTATTGAACACTGATATCCTCCTTATTCTTGACGGTTTGCCAAGACTCGGATAAATTCCAAGGGTAATCCATCGGTATCGGCAATAAATGCCACCTCGTACACGCGATCGCCGATAATTTGTTGAGTGGGTTCTAGGAGAACTTTCAGCGGCTGAAACTGATCCGGATTTTGACTCGATGCCTCAGCTAGCCTCTGTTGTAGCGATTCCAGCCAACTGGGTAAATCGGCAACTGTTTCAGTGAGATCAAAAGAAAGATGATAGTAACCGACATAATGTTCATCCCCAAACGCATCGGGTGCAGGTTTCGGTTCCGGGATTTGAATCAGTTCAATTCGTCCGTCTAATCCCTCCATCCAACAGGCTAGCGTAATCCCCGCCGTGAAGCGTTCACAAACCGTAAAACCTAATTGTTCATAGAACGCGATCGCGCGATGAATATCAGCCGTGCGAATTGAAGCATGATGCATGATTCACGAATAATTTTAATTGTTGATCTCTGTAGGGGCGGGTTTGACCGCATCAGTGTCAATTTAAGCTAAACCCCTCACCCCCAGCCCCTCTCCCAAGCTTGGGAGAGGGGAGCAAGAGGGGAGCAAGAGAGTCCGGTTCCCCTTCTCCCCTGCAACAAAAGCGAAGCATCCTCTGTCATCCCTCCTCGCAGGGGGGAATGAGGGGGGTGGGAGAAGGGGTTAGGGGATGAGGGGGAAAGATTAGAGAAGTAAACAGACACAGATTAAAAGCTTTCCAGTATTAGTTTTCGCCTTAAGTTGATACCAATGGTTTGACCACTAACACTTCAACTCAAACCCCTAACTTAACTAAACCCGCCCCGACTTAGGGATAGGGAAGCAACAAATGACATAAGACCAATGACCAATGACAATTCACTCAAATAATCGAAAATAAGGATAGCGTACCGGAATTCCTGGCTCTTTTTCCAAATCGAAGTTAATCACTTCCCAACAAGGATCATCCTCTGGTTCTGGGCTAAATGCCACAGGTAAACCATAAAGTCGCGGACGTCCGGGTTCCGATTGTCCCCGCCAAGGGGTACTTCGTTCCAGATAAGCACTAACCAAATCTCGATAGCGACTGGCAATAATTACCCGTGTTGCCCGATAGCCTTGAGTGTACAGGCGATCGAGAGCTTCGTGAATTTCAAAACGAATCCCATCCGGATGGGTATGCTGACGATACCATTCACCCTGCCATTGACGCCAATGACGCCCCGATTGTAAGTGGATGAGTTCTTCAGTTTTGGGATCTGCCTCGAAAGCGCCATGCCGGGGACACAAATAGGTATCGGTCAATGTCAATGCCGGAATAGACTGCCGACAGTGAGGACATTGAATCTCTGAACCGAATATGGGGTACTGTAAACTAGGATTAATCATCTAGGGTTGAAGGTATCGTCATTCATTCGGCGATCGCGCTAGTACCTGTATAAATAATATATATGTGGCTTCATCAATTATAGAATACCCTCGAACACACTCATCTGTTTTATAGGCAATCGTGACCGATTCTTATCCCCAGTTTCCTGCAACTCCCTCCTATTGGTCTGCTGTTGATCAGTCTCAAGCCGCCTTTGTTGCGCCCAATGCCGTGGTTATCGGTGAGGTTGCGATCGCATCAGGAGCCAGTATTTGGTATGGCGCTGTAGTGCGGGGTGATGTCGAACGGATTGAGATTGGTGAATGCACCAATATTCAGGATGGTGCTATTTTACATGGAGATCCCGGTAAACCCACGATTCTGGAAGACCATGTGACAATTGGACATCGGGCTGTCGTCCATTCGGCTCATATTGAACGGGGATGTTTGATTGGAATTGGTGCGATTATCTTAGACGGTGTGCGGGTGGGATATGGCAGCATTGTCGGTGCTGGCGCATTAGTGACCAAAGATGTTGCCCCTTTATCCCTGGTAGTCGGCATTCCGGCGCGAAAAGTCCGCGATATTTCGGAAACCGAGGCGGCTGAATTAATCGAACACGCACAGCGTTACCAGAAGCTAGCGCTGGTGCATGGCGGAAAAGGCACAGACTTGGGATTTCACCCGCCTGAATAGGGTCTGAAAAAAAACCTGTCACCTATTGACTTTTGGGGGCATAATTTGGTTAAAACTATAGTATGAGAATCCTTCACATAAATTTAAGCATTAAGCGAGGTAGGTGAAACTATGGATTTACGGTTACTCATTGTCTTGTTGCCTATCCTCTTAGCCGCAGGTTGGGCTTTATTCAATATTGGTGCAGCGGCTATTGGTCAAATTCAGGCGTTTCTGAATAAATCCTGATCTGTTGGATAGACAAAAATACCTTTTGTAGAGACGTGCCATGGCGCGTCTCTACATGTCTAATATCGCTCTAATAAAAGCTTTACTTCAGCGTCCAAATCGAAATCCCTCATCGCCTCCCACTCGGCTTGTCGAACTGCCAAATAAACATGAGCCAAATCCTCACCCAAGGCGTTGAGGAGTACCGAGTCATTTCTAAGGTGTTCTATCGACTCGGTTAAGGTACTCGGCAATCGTTCAATATCAGCCCCTTGGCGTTCAGCATCCGTCATCGTACCGGGATCTACAGACACAGGCGTTGCCAATTCTAAGCCTTGGCGGATACCATCAAGTCCCGCTGCAATCGTTGCCCCTAATGCTAAATAGGGATTCGCCGTAGCATCCACGGTTTTGAATTCAAAATGAGACGGACTCGGGGGTTCAGGATGCGTGGGGACACGCACAGCCGCTTCCCGATTATCCAGCCCCCAACACCGGAATGCCCCACTCCAACACTGCGGTAAAAGGCGGCGGTAAGAATTGGTAGTGGGTGTTGTCAGTGCCATCAAAGCGGGTAGGTGATGCAGAATTCCCGCGATAAAATGACGCGCAATATCGGACAATTCGCCATTTTCCTCTGGATGGGGGATGAGATTTTCTCCCTCTCGCCAGAGACTCAGGTGCAGGTGACAACCGCTACCCGCTTGATTCGCAAAGATTTTGGGTAAGAATGAAGCGATACGATAATGTTGGAGTGCGATCGCTTTAATTGTTTCCCGGTAGGCAATCTGTTGATCTGCCGCACTGAGGGCGTTGGTGTAGAGGATGGAGATTTCCTGTTGACCGGAACCGGATTCGGGATAATATTGCTCAACCAGCATTCCCTGCTCGATTAACGCTTCTGCCATCTGATCAATGAGTCCTTGATGCAAATCCATCGCCATCGTTGAGGCAAATACGGTTTCATCCGCAGGTGCAATGCCCTCAGCCGTTCGCTGCAAGAGATAGAACTCATTCTCAAAAGCGGCAATTACCTCTAACCCCTCTTGGTTCGCCTCCCCAACCATACGTTTGAGAAAATGACGGGGACAGAGACTCCAAGGCACACCATTGAGCATCATATCGCCCATAACACGGGCATGACCTGGGCAATAAGGTAAAGGGTTCAGCGTACTCCAGTCTGGCACGAGACGAATTTCACCCACGGGTCCAAATCCACTCTCAGCCACAGGTGCATCATACATGACCGGAATGGCTTGTTGCGCCGCAGAAATACCCACACCATGGCTGAGGTATTCGGATAAGGCTTTCCGATGGACTGCCTTTCCCCGGATAATGTTGGCATTGTCGCACCAGAGAATGCGGACAAATTGAATCCCAAGCTGGTCAAGATTTTGTAGTTGTTCTTTTTCCATGCATTTTCTGGTGAGCTAGTACAAGACGGCTGCAAGTCCGAGGGCAGAGGGCTGAAGGCTTTTTGGCTTATGGTAGCTGCTTTTTCGTCAGCATGTTAACGGATTAGTTATTTCTGCCTGTGTTTCTAACCCAGAGTAGATCCATAAATTAACGTTTCTTAATATAATGAGAAGATACACGGCTGAGATAAAGGAGCGATCGCGTGCTAACCCTAGACCGTCTTGGAGAAGAAACATTAAACAGAATTGCAACACTGGCACTGTCCAGCCAACTCGATGATGCCAGAAAACTTAATGTGCAAGTGAAAACAGACCCCTCCCTGCTAGCCAAGGGTCAGTTAGAATCCCTAACTATTTACGGTGAGGGGTTAATCATGGAACAGAATATCCGTCTACAAGAGATGGTTATCCGGCTAGAAACCATTGCGGTTGCTCCCTTCAAAGCCTTGACGGGTAATATTGTACTGACCCAACCGACGGAAGGAACAGCACGGATTGTGATTGCCCAATCTGACCTCAACCGTGCCTTCAACTCCGATGTGTTAGGGACTCAGCTTCGCTCACTCCAGGTTCAGGTGGACGGTAAGCCACAAACGCTCAACGTCAAGCAGGTAAATTGTCGCCTCCTAGCCGAAGGTCGAGTGGGTCTTGATGCTGATGTGCGGCTGAGTCAAAGTAATGAAACGCAACGAGTCTCGTTCACCACGACTCCGAGAGTAAGTGATGACGGACGCAGTGTTGTCCTAGAGGAGGTTGAATACGCCCACGGAAAAGAACTCTCACCCGAACTTACTCAAGCCTTAGTCGCCAAGGCAGGTAAAATTTTACACTTGAGTCACTTTGAAATGCCAGGGATATCGCTACGTATGCATCATCTGGAGGTGAAAGAAGGTCAACTCACCCTGCAAGCCGTAGCGCATGTGACGCAATTTCCATCCGTATGAGGCTGAAGGGATGGGTAAGAACGCTAAAAAAGCGACTGGGTGTTGGGATGTGGAGAAAATCCGAACAACTGTTGAGTTGTTTGGCATTTAAACCTTAATGTGAATGGTACTGACTGGTATGTTGGTGGGTTTCGACTTCGCTCAACCCACCCTACGCTATATTAAGAGTTTCGGCGAACCCAAAATGCTTATTTCAGTGCCGCTAACCTTAATATCAACAACTGCAAAATCGTTGTAATGCGAGCATCTTGTTCGCTACCCATTCCCAACTTAAATGCGTGACAGCTTATTAGTGTAATTTTACAGAGAGAATATAATTCAGTCCTTGTCAAGCGGACTACCCTTCGGGAAGGCTTCGCATACATTTGTGTAGCAGCGATTTTAATCGCCGTGGCAAAAAAGCTTGAACTATATTTTGATCGAGATAACGTGAATCATGTCTCGTGCTACCCCTTATCAACCATTACTTCTGAGACTGTTGCATGGTATCAATGGGCTAATTGTCATTTTAGCCATCATCACCTCCTACTGGGTTTATGACACCTACGATGGACGATTTGGTCAACTTTCTCTGCCCCAAATTCCGGATATTATTGGCATTCATGGGACATTTGGCAAAACCTTACTCCTAGCCGTAATGCCAGCGTTTGCCTTATACAGTTTTCATTTAGGATCTAAACGCCTGGTTCAACCCGATTCGTTTCAAAGACTCAGCCAACTGGGTAAACCTATCGGTTGGTATAGTCTGCATCGGATTGTGAATACGGTGATGTTATTACCCGCATTTCTCACAAACTAATTTGAGAAGATAATTTTAAGGGGAAAAGTAGAACTTTTCATGCGCAGAATAGAAAAATTCCAGATTATCCAACAAGATTAACTTAAAATTGCCAACCCTTACCCGACGTATTTGATAAA